>CACZSJ010000039.1 GCA_902783825.1 Oscillospiraceae bacterium
GGCATCCGCCATTCGTCTTCCTCCCCGGAATACGAATTGTCGATGATGCCAAGGCTGTTGGCCTGCAGGATGCCAAAGTTTTTGAAGGTGCTGCTACGCGGAGCCACATGTGCCTCGTACCCCTCTGGCAGGATCATGCCGACGCCCAGGCGTATCAGGCGGAAGCTGCCTGCCTGCATGCTCACATCCTCTGCGGCCCGCAGGTCAATCCAATCCCCCTTTGTCAGCTTTTCCAGGGGGATGATATCCTTTTCAAAATATTTAACCAGTATTTCCATGTATGACTCCTTTCCTGTATGGCAAGCAGATATTGACGAAATTCGTCACCAACGATACAATATATACAAGGCAGTTGTATCATATCACAAGTAGGAGGAGAATGCCATGCCCAGATTTGAAGACTTTTATTTCGACTCCAGCACGGGAAAAAATCGCATCCGTGTGCGCAAGTGTCTGCCGGACGGACAGGCGAAAGCCATCGTGCAGATTGCCCACGGGATAGCGGAGCACATGGAACGCTACGATGACTTTATGGAATTTTTGGCCTCTCATGATTATCTGGTAGTAGGCAACGATCATCTTGGGCACGGCAAGTCCATTGCCAAGCCCTCTGAAAAAGGGATTTTTGCGGACAAGGACGGCTGGTCCCATGTTGTCCAGGATATGGATCGTCTGCGGGACCTCATGCGCAGAGAGTATCCCGATCTGCCTTACATCTTTTTCGGACACAGCATGGGCAGCTTTCTCACGCGTACCTATTTAATCTGCCATCCGGACAAATATGACGCCGCGATTCTCAGCGGAACCGGCCAGCAGAGTAAGGCTTTGGTGGCCGCCGGTCTCGCTGCCTCTCAGCTGCTGACCCGGCTGAACGGCCCGGCGGGCAACGGCAAAGCTCTCAACGACATGGCCTTCGGCGCCTACACCAAACGGATCGAAAATCCCAGAACCGCCTTTGACTGGCTCAGCCGCAAGGCCGAAACGGTCGATAACTATATTGCCGATCCCCTCTGCGGCTTCGTTGCCAAAGTCAGTTTGTATCGGGATATGATGGGCGGCATTAAATTCATAAGCAACCAGAAAAACATCGACCTCATGAACAAAGAGGCGCCTGTCTATTTTATGTCCGGTGCGGAAGATCCGGTTGGCGACTATGGCGTCGGCGTCGAGCGGGCGTACAAAGCCTTCTGTCACGCCGGACTGCATGACGTCAGCATCCGGCTCTATCCCGGCGGCCGGCATGAAATGCTCAATGAGACCAACAATCAAGAGGTTTATCAGGATATTCTCAACTGGCTGGAAGAAAAGCTGCCTCAGTTATGAGTCAGACAAAAGACCATAAAAAATCGCCGCGTATTGCGGCGATTTTTTATGCTTATTCTTCCTCTGCGGGCTTTTCCGCCTCGGCAGTCTCTTCCACCGCAGCGGGTTCTACGGCCTCAACCGCTTCTTTCACCACAGCAGGCTCCACAGCCTCAACGACTTCCTCAACCGGCGCTTCTTCGGCCTCGGGCGCAATCCCCGTTGCCGTGCCATCGGTTTCGACCTCGTACACCAAAGCGTCCTCGCCGCTCTCTTCAAGCTCGTCCTCAGACTCTACCGACACAGCAGGAGCCGGCTCAGCAAGCGCACGGATAGACAGGGAGATCTTGTGCTTTTCTTCGTCAACCGCCGTGATCTTGGCCTCCACCACGTCGCCTACCGTGAGCACGTCCTCAGGCTTGGCAATGCGGCGATTGGCAATCTGGCTGATGTGAATCAAACCGTCCACACCGGGAACCACTTCAGCAAAGGCGCCAAAGGGCATCAGCTTCACGATGTTCACGTTGGCGATGTCGCCCACCTGATACCGACTGGTAAACAGGTTCCAGGGATTCGCCTCGGGGTCCTTGTAGCCAAGAGAAATCTTGCGCTTTTCTTTATCGAAGTTGATCACGTAGACCTCGACCTCATCCCCCACAGACACGACCTCGGAGGGCTGATGGATCCTGCCCCAGCTCAGCTCAGAAACGTGAACCATGCCATCGATACCGCCGATGTCCACAAATGCGCCGTAGCTGGTCAGAGACTTGACCACGCCCTGGTACTTCTTGCCGACCTCGATCTCATTCCAAATGGCCTCGATCCGTTCCCGGCGCTCAGCCTGAGCGACCCGGCGAATGGAGCCTACAACACGCTTGCGGGCTTTATTGACCTCGGTAATCCGCAGCCGGACCGTCTTCTTCAGCAGCTGCGCAAGCTCCGCGTCACGGGGCAGGTCAGTCTGAGAAGCAGGCACAAAGACACGCACGCCCTTGACGTTGACCACAACGCCGCCCTTGTTCTCTTCCGTCACAACGCCTTCCACAATGGCTTCGCTGTCAACTGCTTCTTCGATGTCCAACCAAACCTTCGCCGCGTCCAGGCGCTTCTTGGAGAGCATCGCGGTGCCTTCCACGTCGTTGACACGCACAACAATGGCTTCGATCTCATCGCCAACCTTGACCACATCTTCCACTTTTCCACCGTCATCGGTGAATTCCGTCGTCGGAATAAAGCCGGAATACTTGGCGCCCAGATCCACGCTGATTTCCGTGCCAGTAATGGCAACGACCGTACCGCTTACCTTCTCCCCATTATATATTGGTTTGAGAGTCTCCTCCAGCATTTCATCGAAGGACAGTTCCTTCTCTACTGTGGATTCTTCAACTCTGATTTCATCGCTCATCTTGTTTCTTACCTCCTTAATTATCCACGCGGGGGTAGATGCGCCGGCTGTCAATCCCACCGTGTGCGCAGCCTTGAGCCTGTCCAGATCCAGCTCTTCCGGTCTTTCAATAAACTGGACGTTGGGGCAAGACAACTGGCAAATCTGCGCAAGGTGGCAACTGTTGGCGCTATGCCTGCCGCCGATCACCACCATGGCGTCACAGTCGGCAGCGAGGCGTGCCGCCTCTTCCTGCCGCGTAAACGTAGCAGAGCATATTGTATCAGATATTTTCACATTTGTACATCTTTTTTTTATGATGTCACAACATTCGGTAAAATTAGTATGCGTCTGGGTTGTTTGCACGACAAGGCTTATCGGTTTCTCCCAAAAACAATCATTATTTTCCAACCAGTCTTCGACTTCCTGAGCGGTCTCAAAAACCGCGCAGGAGCGACACCAGCCACGGATCGCCTCAACTTCCGGGTGATTTCTCGAGCCGATCACCACGACAAATCGCCCCTCGTCTCCCGCCTGCTGCACAATGCTGTGAATGGCTTTGACCATCGGACAGGTAGCGTCGGTGATCTGTGCCCCCGTTTCTTCCAAAGCTTTGTATACAGCTGGCGAAACCCCATGAGCGCGAATGATGACGGGTTCTCCCGGCCGCAACTCTTCCGCGGATTCGATCACGCGCAGGCCTCGCTTCTCCAGCGTTGAGACTACGTCCGCGTTATGGATCAGCTCTCCGAGACTTGCGCAATTGCCCAACTCATCCAGCAGCTTCTCTGCCATTTCCACGGAGCGGCTGACCCCGAAGCAGAATCCTGCGCTTTCCGCAAGCAAAAGCCGTTTCATGACTGCGCTTCGGGGAGCTCGATCCCCAGATGCTCATGAATGATTTGACACATTTTGGCGAAGCTGGCCTCAAAATCAATCTCCGTAGTATCCAGATACACCGCGTCATCCGCCGGCTTTAGAGGCGCCGTCTTCCGCCCGCTGTCCTGGGCGTCGCGATACTGGATATCCCGCAAGACTTCTTCAAAATCAGCCGCAACGCCTTTTTCGGCCAATTGCTTCATACGGCGTTCCGCCCTGGCCTGGGCGCTGGCCGTCAGAAAGATCTTCAACTGGGCGTCCGGCAGCACCACCGTGCCGATGTCTCGCCCGTCCATGATCACATTGTTCTCCCGGGCAAGCTGCCGCTGCATTTCCAACAGATACGAGCGCACACTCGGCAGCGCGGAAACGTCAGAGGCGCATATGGAGATTTCCGGCATGCGGATATCACGGGATACGTCCTCCCCATTTAAGTACATGCGCTGCTCACCGCTCTCATCGTAGCGCATCTCAATACGCAACTGCGGCAAAATCGCAGAGACCGCCGCCTCGTCCTTCCGATCAATCCCTTGGCGATACGCGGCAAGGCCTACCGTGCGGTAAATCGCGCCGGTATCTACATAGATGATTCCATAGGCCTCGGCGCAGCGCTGCGCAAGGCTGCTTTTCCCTGCGCCGGACGGGCCGTCGATGGCAATTGCAAAGTGTTCTCTCATAGTATTCCCCTTATCAAAAAAACAGATTTTAAACAGATTTTCCGGCCACGTAGCCGGTTGACCAGGCTATTTGCAGATTGAAGCCGCCTGTATAGGCATCCAAATCCAAAACCTCTCCGGCGAAAAACAGACCAGGAACAAGCTTGGATTCCATGCTGCGCGGATTGATTTCCCGCGTGCAGACGCCCCCTGCCGTTACGATCGCTTCTGCAATGGGGCGCGCTCCGCTAATGGAGACAGGAAAGTGCTTGAACAGCTGTACCAGTTGCGCTCGCTGCTGCTTGCTGATGTGTCGCACCAGGGTATCCTCTGGGATCCCAGACAGGGCAATCAGCACAGGGATCATAGACCTTCCCGCCAGATCTGTCAAGGCGTTTTTGAAGACTTTTCCCGCATATTTTTCAAAATCCCGCTGAATCCGCGCGTCCAGTTTTTGTTCATCCAGCGCCGGTTTCAAGTCAATTTCCAGCCTGCAAGGCAGTTCCCCAATTCTTCGCAGCTTGGCGCTGGCGGATAGGACCAGAGGGCCGGACACACCGAAATGCGTAAACAGCATCTCCCCCAGTTCCCGAAAGACAAGCCTTTCCTCTTCATAAGCGGACAGCACCACGTTTCTCAGCGAAAAGCCCTGCATCTGCTCGCAGAACCAGTCCGGACTCTCCAACGGAACCAGCGACGGTCGGCATGGCGTTATCTGGTGCCCGCAGCTTGCGGCAAGGCGGTATCCATCTCCGGTGGAGCCGGTGAGCGGATAAGACAGGCCTCCGGTACAGATCGCCGCGGAACGGCAGGCAATAATACCCTTTTCGGTTTTTACGCCGCAGACC
Source organism: Oscillospiraceae bacterium (assembly GCA_902783825.1). Lineage (GTDB taxonomy): Bacteria > Bacillota > Clostridia > Oscillospirales > Oscillospiraceae > Limivicinus. The sequence goes on from CACZSJ010000039.1 coordinate 5,070, forward strand.
GCACCTCCCTCCAGCAGGATGGCCTTGGCTGTTGTTTGCATCAAACGAACGCCTCGCTGCTTGCACAGGCTGCCCATTGCGTCCGCTACATCATTGGCATTGTCTGAAATCGGAAAAACACGCCCGCCCCGTTCTGTTTTCAGAGGCACGCCGATATCTTCAAAAAAGGCTATCGTATCTTCAGGAGACAATCGGTTGAGCGCACTGTAAAGAAAACGTCCGTCTCCCGGGATGTTGGACATAAAGGTCTTGATGTCACAGTGATTGGTCAGATTGCAGCGGCCCTTCCCCGTGATCCGCAGCTTGCGGCCAAGCTGTCGATTGGGCTCTAAAAGCCTTACGCTCAAGCCGCGTTCCGCCGCTGTTGCAGCGCACATCATGCCAGCCGGTCCACCACCGATCACCACAAGATCGCATGTATCTCGATACTCTTTCATCTATTTCGCTTCCATCTTCTTAAGCTCATCCTGTGTCAGATGCCGCCACTTCCCGGAAGGCAGCTTCCCCAAAAGCACAGCGCCTTCTCGAATGCGACACAATCTGCTCACGCGCAGTTCCGCTTGCTGGCACATTTTTCGCACCTGGCGGTTGCGCCCTTCATGAATGGTAATCAGCAAAACCGCCGTATCAGCTGCTGCCTCCTCCACTTCTACCCGGGCTGGGCGGATTTCATAGCCGTCGATTCGCATCGGCTTGCGCAGTTGCTCCACTCCGTGGCGCAAATTATCCCCTCTGACCCAGGTGCGATACGTCTTTTCCACTTCATGGGACGGGTGCATCAGGCGGTTGGCAAAGTCTCCGTCATTGGTCATCAACAGCAGCCCTTCCGAATTGACATCCAGGCGACCCACGGGATAAACCCGTGCATCCAGATCTCGCACAAGCTCGTCGACGCTGTGCCGCCCCTTCTCATCTCGCATGGTGCTCACATATCCACGGGGCTTGTTCAACACTATGTAGTACAGCTTGCCGACTGTCGGCAAACGCTGTCCGTCCACACAGATCACATCTGCGTTGGCATCTGCGCGATCGCCCAACTGCGCGATCGCGCCGTTTACGCTGACCCGTCCTGCCGCGATAGCCGTCTCCGCTGCCCGCCTGGACATCAGACCGGCAGCGGATATGATTTTTTGCAGTTTATCTCGCTGTTGCATAACGCAATCTCTCCCACAAATTTGGACGGCTGCCCAGGCTTGGGACGCTCTCGGCATATACCAGTTTTGTCTCGGCAAGGACTTGGCCGTTAGCCAGGATTCTCAGGCGTCCTGCCTGCTCTCCTGCCTGGATCGGCGCAAAAGCAAAAGGGGGAAGCTCCTCGCAAATCTCCAAAACTTGATCCTTCTCCATCAAGATCTCGACCGGTTGGGCAACAATCTCTATGCTGCTTGCGCGGCCGCCCACGACTGGGATCCGATAGCCCGTCTCCCGGTCTGGTCTGCGAACCGTGTATCGGTCAAAGGCCCAATCGTACAGGCGCTGATGATCCTGCCAGTCCTGCGGATCCTGCAGCGTGACACAGTAAAACCGTGTTCCTTCCCTCTCGCAGCAGCTAACCAGACAGCGCCCTGCCGCTTTGGTATAGCCGGTCTTGCCGCCCAAGCAACCATGGCACAGGCGCAGCAGCTTGTTGTGATTGACAAAGCTCAGCCCGTGAATCTTACAGCTTTTCTCTCGAATCAGCCGGGAAAAGCAGTCGTTATGCATACAATAGGCCATCAGCTTCGCCAGGTCGTATGCACTGGAATAGTGCTGCGGCGCATCCAGGCCGTGCGGATTTTCAAAATGGCTGTCGCCCAAGCTCAGCGCCGCCGCCTTTCGATTCATCTCTTCAACGAATGCCTCTGCGTCGCCGGATACATGCTCGGCCAATGCCAGCGCAGCGTCATTTCCGGACACCAGCAGCAGCCCCAGCAGCAGCTCTTCGACCGTATAGCTCTGGCCCGGGCGCAGATACATGGACGAACCTTCTACCGTACAGTGCTCAGGCTTTATCAGAACAGATTCGTCCAGCCTGCAGTTCTCTAAAACTAAAATCGCCGTCAGCAGTTTCGTCGTGCTGGCAATCAGCGCGCGATCCCTTGCGTTGTTCTCATAGACGATCGCGCCGCATTCGCTCATCACCACAGCGTGTTTCGCCTGGATCCGCGGCGCATCCTCCGCGCTTGCAGTCGGAACGCTGGATAGCATTAGGCCAAGAACCAGGCCCACAGCCAAATGTTTCTGAATAATAAGCACCACCCTTCGGGCAGTGCTTATTATGAACAGCTGATCAGATTTTTATGAAATGCCCGTATTAAAACTCCTCTTTCTGCTTGGCAATAAAGCTGTCCACCTTGTCCATGACCTGCGGAACCAGATCGATCAGGCGGTCCACAGTATTGCTGGCAGGCGGCGTCACATTGATCATGCGGATCACGCCGTCTTTGATCACCAGAAAGCCAATGGGATCTACTTTGACGCCAGTGGCATTGCCACCGCCATAGGGCCGCAGGTCTCCGGATCTCTTTCCGTTAAACTCCACACCGCCGCCGCCAAAGCCAACGCTGATCCGGGAAATCGGAACCAGGGTGATGCCGTCCGGTGTGTAAATCGGCTCGCCAACGACAGTGTCCACCTTCAAGATGTTCCTGACGTTATCCATCGTAGCCTGCATGAGTTCGCCAATCGGGTTGTTATCCATTTGCTGCCATCCTTTCCTCTTCCTGAATATTTTGATCTTCTGTTTCTTTCAGGGGCTCGCCGTTCTCATCCAGGAGCCCGGCCTTTTTCAACGCTCTGCGTTCTTTCCACAAACGAATCTTGTTTTTAATCAGAATTTTGCCTGCTCCGAAACCGACGCTTAAGCCTACGCCGAGAATCTGACCGATCCGGATCGTCAACGCAAGGCCGAAATCCACCTGCATCCGATCCGCCATAAAGTCCACATCTGTCCAGACGTCGCTGTGCTTCACCGTAAACCGCTGCGCACAGATGGGCGCGAGGCTGGAGAGCGCCGCATTCACATAGGCATACTGCATCGCCGTATTGTACGGATCTTTCCCGCCGGCCAGATAGTGCAACAAAAAGCGATTGACTGTCAGCTTTCTCCGAAACCTTCCAAGCCCTCTCAACACAGATTTCACCAGCTCCAGGATCTCGTCCATGCTGAACTCCAGCTTCCGCTTCTTCTTTTTCTTTTCCTCTTCTCCCGGCTTGGGCTCTTTTTTCTTTTTTTCTTTTTTGGGCTTTTTCTCTTTTGGTTTATCTTTTTCCTTCCTGGACGGCTTGGGAATCAACTGCAGCAGAAACCCGTTGATTTTAGCCGACAGGTGGAACTGGCCATCCTCGTATCCCAAATCTACGCCCACCGGAATGAGCAGGATCACGATCAGAATCGCCAGGATAATTCCTATGATGACGAGCGCAATCAAATCGCATCACTCCCCTGCAGGATCCTCCATCACGTCTGTCATGGATATCTGCCCGTCTTTTTCCGTTTGTTCCAGCTGGTCAATGGCCGCCTGGAGCTTTTCCAGACCTTCACTGCTTCCCATATCCGGCAAGGGCGGCAACTGCGCCAGATCCTGTATGCCCATGGTGCGCAGGAAAACCTCCGTCGTCCGGAACAAAGTTGGACGTCCCGGCGCATCCAGTTTGCCGCAGGCTTCAATCAAGCCACGCTCGGCCAAAACGCTGACCGTATAGGAGCTGTCTACGCCGCGGACCTTTTCAATGTAAGCGCGGGTCACCGGCTGAAAATACGCCACAATGGCCAGCGTTTCCAATGCCGGAGGGGAAAGCATGGGCGGCTTTCTATGCTCCAGCGTTTTGGTAATGTATGCGGCATACTCCGGCGCAGAGCACATTTGTAGCTTATCCCCCAGCCGCAGAATCCGCATCCCCCGGTTTTCCCGTTCGTAACGTTCAGCCAGCTCTCCGCTAATGCGCAAAAGCTCCTGCTCATCCGTATCCAGCACCAGGGACAAGCGCGCCACCGGCACGCAGTCGCCTGCTGCAAAGAGTATAGCCTCAAGGGCGGAATATATATCAATCAAGTTCATCACCCAGGCGTCAACTGACGCCCTTTCTGCTTATTCTTCAATTCTCTCCAAAATCTCATCCACATCGCCGCCAATGAATTCCACCTGGTATCCATCCTGTTGCTTCTCGATGTGAACGCTTCCCAGGCTGCAAAGCTCCAAAATAGAAACAAAAGTAGCTACCACTTCGGAGCGGGACGAGCAGTCCCCATACAGACTGCTCAACTCCACCTTTCCCTGCCGCAGCCGAGACAGGATCTGCCGGCTCTTGTCTCTTACGCTGTACACAATCCGCCGCGGCACCACCACCTGGGTAGCTGTTTCCCGTTCCGGCGTCCGTCCGCCCCGGCTGTAAATTTGGAACAGGGCATGCAGCAGATCCACCGGTTCATGCCGGTATTCGTAATCCCGGGCAGATTTTTTCAGCGGCTCCGGCAGCTTGGCATAGTACAGCAAACCGATCTGCGAAGCCTTTTTCAACTCTGGTGTAAGCAGCTGAATCGCTTCATAGACGCCCTTGCACTTAAGTTGCTCCAGCGACTGTCGCAGAAGCTCCATCTCCGTTATCTCTTCCTCGCCGCTTAAAAGCGTGCGGGTTTTGATGTACAGCAGATGGGAAGCCATCTGAACAAATTCGCTGGCAATCTCCAGATCCATGCTCTGCATCTCCTCCAGATACGCCAGATACTGGTCAAGAATCTGGGAAATGCTCACGTCTCGTATCTCTATTTTGTTTTTCGATAGCAAGGTAAGGATCAGGCTGAGAGGACCTTCGAAGTCCTGCATCTCATCCTTTTCCCTCACCACGCCCTCAAGAAAAAAACTGGGATTTTCCATAGGCCTCAAAGATAAAACAGGGTCATAATCAAACGATAGGCTCCCGTCGCAATGGGAAAGAGCCCGTTGTACAGCAAATTAATCAGATAACGCAGCGGTGTGCCCAGCACGCCCGTTGCCATCAAAGCAATCATCAGGATGGAACCGTACTGCTCAAAGTGCAGCACCTTGGCATAGTCCTCGTCGTCCAGGCAAGCCTGCAGGATCCGAGACCCATCCAAGGGGGGAATCGGTATCAGATTAAACACCGCCAGCCCCAGGCTCAGGGTGCAGGTCATCTGGATCATCTGCAACAGGTATTGTCCTACGGCGCTTCCGCTGAGCGGCAAAAAGGCCGCCCCATAAAAAAACAGAAAGACCATTGTAATCAGAATGTTGCTCAAAGGCCCTGCCAGTGCCGTCAAGGCCATATCCCGCTTTGGCTCGCGAAAATTTCGCATGTCTACCGGAACCGGCTTGGCCCAGCCGACATGAAACACGAGCATCATCACAAACCCCATAGGATCCAGATGCTTCAGTGGATTGAGGGTCAGCCGCCCTCGCTCCTTGGCCGTATTGTCTCCCAGGCGATACGCCACGTAGCCGTGGCTCAGCTCATGCAGCGTGATGCACAAGAAGGTCGGGATCAGGCTGAGCAGGATGCTGAGGATATAGTCAAAATCAAAACCGTTCCATATGGACTCCAACGCGTCGATACTGCACACCCCCAGTGTCTTGTATTTTAGCAAACAATAGCACAAAAAACAAGAGCGAGACAGAATAAAGCTGTCTCACTCTTATAAAAATCACAAAAGCGTTAAAATCTCTGCCAGCAGAGCTTCTCTGCCCGTCCCTTTTTCGGCAGAAAACGGAAGCAAAAGCGTATCTTCCGATATACCAAGCGTTTCACGAATACGGAGTATATTCGGCTCTATTTCACTCTTTTTCAGTTTATCCAGCTTGTTAGCCACCAGCACAAAGCGCCGCCCGGAGCTTTTAAACCACTCCGCCATCGTCACATCATCTGCCGTAGGCTTATGCCGCGCATCCACGATCATCACGCCCAGGTCCATCAGCTGCGGCTCAGCAAAGAACTGCTCCATCAGCCGGCCCCAGCGCTCCCGCTCTCCCCGGGAAACCTTGGCATAGCCGTAACCCGGCAGGTCCACGAAGAAAAGCTTTTCGTCAATGAGGAAATAATTCACATGGATCGTTTTTCCCGGTGCGGCGCCGACCCGGGCCAGATTCTTTCGGTTCAGCAGTCGGTTAATGACGGAAGACTTCCCCACATTGGACTTTCCCGCAAACACAACGCTGGGAATCTGGCGCCGGATAAACTGAGACGGTGCTGCGGCGGATTGTACGAATTCAGCGCGGTTGACATTCAGACTTTGCATGCTTCACCTACTGTCTGATTCCGCTTCGATCTTCAGCCGATACCACCGGAAGCGTTTCCCGATGGCCGACAGCTTCCGGACGGTTTTCCAGCACCAGATCCAAGATCTGATCCACATGGTCTGTCGGGACAAACTGCAGCTTGCCGCGGACTGTCTGATCGATCTCGGCAAGATCCGCCTCGTTATCCGCCGGCAGGATTACCGTTTTCACGTCAGCGCGCAGGGCCGCCATGGTTTTTTCCTTCAAACCGCCGATAGGCAGAACCCTGCCCCGCAGCGTGATTTCCCCGGTCATCGCCAAATCGCTGCGCACCGGCCGTCCAGACAACGCAGAAATCACCGCCACACACACCGTGATGCCGGCTGATGGGCCGTCCTTTGGCACAGCCCCCTCCGGGAAATGGATATGTATATCCTTCGTCTTGTAAAAATCCGGGTCGATCCCCAGGGTATCAGTCCTGGATCGAATATAGGTCACGGCCGCCTTGGCAGATTCCTTCATCACGTCCCCCAGATTGCCCGTAAGCTGCAGCTTGCCGCTGCCGTCCACCACAGAGACTTCCACATCCAGCATCTCGCCGCCCACAGAGGTGTACGCGAGCCCGTGAACAAGCCCGATCTCGCTGCGCCTGTTGCGATTGTCCCGTTTAAACTTGGCCGGCCCCAGGTAAGGCTCCAGCTTGCCCGCCCGGATACGCAGGCTGCTGCACCCCTCCTCGGTAACGGCGCTTGCAGCCTTGCGGCAAAGGGTCGCCAGCTGACGCTCCAGGGTGCGCACGCCAGACTCGCGGGTATAGCTGTCGATCACTTCCCGCAGGGCGTTGTCGTCCATGCGAAGCTGGTTTGCCTTCAGGCCATGCTTCTTCCGCTGCTTGGGCAGCAGGTGGTGTTTGGCAATCTGCAGCTTCTCTTCGTCCGTATAGCTGGATAATTCGATCACTTCCATACGGTCCAGCAAGGCTCGTGGGATTGTATTGACGGTATTCGCCGTGGTGATAAAGAATACCTGAGATAAATCGAAAGGGATCTCCAGGAAATTATCCCGGAACGTTGCGTTCTGCTCAGGATCCAAAGCCTCCAGCAGTGCAGAGGCAGGATCTCCTCGATAGTCGGAGGAAAGCTTGTCGATCTCGTCCAGCACCATCAGGGGATTGCAGGTTCCCGCCTGAATAACACCGCTGATCATGCGCCCGGGCATAGAGCCAATATAGGTCTTTCGGTGGCCGCGAATCTCCGCCTCGTCATGTACGCCGCCCAGGGAAACACGCACCAGCTTGCGATTAATTGCCTTGGCAACACTCATGGCAATGCTGGTCTTTCCGGTTCCCGGAGGCCCTACCAGGCACAGCAGTCCGCCCTTGATATCCGGAGCCAGCTGCTTGACCGCCAGGTATTCCAGAATCCGTTCCTTGACCTTATCCAGTCCAAAATGCTCCTCATCCAGGATCTTGCGCGCCTTGGCCAAGTTCACCGTCTCTTCTGTATAAACGCCCCAAGGCAGTTCCAGACAAACATCCAGATAGCCACGCAAGACCGCCGCCTCCGAGGAGCCAAACGGCTGCTTGGCCAGCCTGCCCAATTCCTTGAGCAGCTTTTCCCGGATATCCTCCGGGGCGGCAAGCTCAGAGATTTTGCGCCGGTACTCATCCAGATCGTCAACCTGCCCGTCCTCGCCCAGCTCGCTCTGAATAATCTTCAGTTCTTCCCGCAGATAGTATTCCCGCTGATTGCGGCTCATCTGTTCCTGCGTCTCTTCCGACAGTTCCTTTTCTATGGACAGGATGTTCAGTTCCCGATTGAGCAGGCGGCCGATCAGCGCCAGCCTGCGGCTGGGGTACACAGTTTCCAGCAGTTTCTGTTTATCCTCATGGTTGAAGTTCACATTCTGCCCGATGTAATAACTGACATGAGCGGGATTCGGATTTGCCAGAATGTTCAGAATCTGCTCCGCAGGCAGATCCTGATTCATATGCAGATATTCCTCAAAAAGGCTCATGCAGTTGCGGATCAGGGCTTCCATACGATCCGCGCTCACCCGCTCTTTTTTGTCAGGCAATGGCCGCAGCTTGGCGGTATAGCCCTTCGGATCCGCATCGATGCTTTCCGCCTCGGCTCGATAAAGCCCCTCCACCATAACCCGGCAGATGGATCCTCGGGGCTGACGCAGCTGCTGCCGGATCCGGCAGACCGTGCCTACATGATAGATCCCGTCCTCCTCAGGCATGTCGGAGTCCAAATCCTTCTGCGCCGCGAGAAAAATGGTCTGATCTTTTCCGGAGGCCATGGCCAGGGATGCTGTGGACGCGGGTCTCTCCACATCAAAGGTCAACAGCATTCCCGGAAACACGTGCAGACCGCGCAGGGCCAGCATCGGCATCAAGAACGTACCTGTATTCTTCATGTTCATTGCTCTCTCCTTTCCGGAGCACTGTTTCAGGCTCAGCTACGGCGATGTATGACGGGGCTTGTGCCCTCGCGAACGCATTCCGCTGTAATGAGCACCTTATCCACGCCGTCGTCAGAAGGGATGGTGTACATGATATCCGTCATCACACCCTCCATCACGCTGCGCAGACCTCTTGCGCCGATTTTGCGCTCAATCGCTTTGTCGGCGATGGCTTCCAAGGCCTCAGGCTCATACTCCAGCTCCACATGATCGTAGGCCAGAAGCGCCTGATACTGCTTAACCATAGCGTTCTTCGGCTCAATCAGGATCCGCACCAGATCCTCACGCTTCAATGAATCCAGCGAGGCAACTACCGGCAAGCGTCCCACCAGCTCGGGAATGATCCCGAACTGCAGCAAATCATGCTGCTGGACCTGGGACAAAATCTCTCCCACGTCTCGCTCGTTACTGCCAACGATGTCCGCGCCGAAGCCCATGGTCTTCTTGTCAGTTCGCCTTTCGATGATCTTATCCAGGCCGTCAAAAGCGCCGCCGCAGATGAAAAGAATGTTGGTGGTGTCCACATGGATAAACTCCTGATGGGGATGCTTGCGTCCGCCTTGGGGCGGCACGTTGGCAATGGTACCCTCCAGAAGCTTCAGCAAAGCCTGCTGCACCCCTTCTCCGGACACGTCGCGCGTAATGGAGGTATTCTCGCTCTTGCGGGCGATCTTATCGATCTCATCGATATAGATGATTCCCCGCTGGGCACGCTCCACGTCAAAATCCGCTGCTTGCAGAAGCTTGAGGATCACGTTTTCCACGTCCTCGCCCACATAACCGGCCTCAGTCAAGGTCGTCGCGTCGGCAATGGCAAAGGGCACATCCAACATCTTGGCCATCGTCTGGGCAAACAGCGTCTTGCCACTGCCGGTGGGGCCAATCAGCAGGATGTTGCTCTTTTGCAGCTCGACCTCATCCTTTACCGCGTGCAAAATCCGCTTATAGTGATTGTACACGGCAACGGAAAGCACGATTTTCGCCCGCTCCTGCCCGATCACATACTGGTCAAGATTGGCCTTGATCTGCATGGGCTTGGGAAGCTTTGCAAGATCCAGCGGCAAGCCGTCGTAACCGGTAACGGCTTGGGGCTTTCCCACGTCGTCAATGATGCTCATGCACATGCGTACACACTCGTCGCAGATATAGCTGCCGTTGCCGGCAATCAAGCGGTTGACAAGCGCCTGAGATTTTCCGCAAAAGGAGCATCGAATGCTTCTTCTGTCATCCATTTTTGCCATAAGAATCTCCTATCCAGGCGGAAAGCTATGGGGGAACTCCCGTTCCCCCATGCCTTCGTCTTTAACGTTTATAGATCACCTTGTCGATCAGACCGTAAGCCTTCGCTTCCTCCGCGGTCATAAAATGATCCCGCTCACAGTCCCGTTCGATCTGCTCGATCGGCTTTCCAGTATTCTCCGCCAGGATGGTGTTGAGCTTTTTCTTGATCTTGAGAATCTGCTCCGCCTGGATTTGAATGTCCGTCGCCTGCCCTCGGCTCCCGCCGGAGGGCTGATGAATCATAATCTCCGCATTGGGCAGAGCGATCCGCTTACCTTTCGCGCCGGAGGATAACAGGAAAGCACCCATGGAGGCGGCCATGCCCACACAAATGGTGGAGACGTCAGGCTTGATATACTGCATGGTGTCGTATATCGCAAGGCCAGAGGTCACGCTGCCGCCGGGGCTATTGATATAAAACTGAATATCCTTATCCGGATCCTGCGCCTCCAGGTACAAAAGCTGCGCCACCACAAGGCTGGTCGTGGTATCGTTCACTTCCTCAGACAGCATCACGATTCGATCGTTCAGCAGACGGGAAAAAATGTCGTACGAACGTTCTCCCCGACTGGTCTGTTCAACAACATAGGGTACCAAACTCATTTTTTGAAACGCTCCTTTACCATATCAGCATCCAAGAGAGCATATCCTTAGCCCAAAAGATTTATTCCGCCGCTTCCTCTTCGCCCTTCGTTTCTTCCGCTGGGGCATCCACAGCCACAGCACTGTCGTAGATCAGATTGGCGGCCTTTTCTTTCTTCAGTTCGCCGGAAACATACTCTTCGCCGAAATACTCTTTGACCTCTTCCGGAGAGGCGCCGACGCTGTCCGCGACCTTCTTGAGGTACGCTTCCAGCTCCTCTTCGCCGGCTTCCAGCTTCTCTTCCTTGATGATCGCATCCAGCAGCAGGTCGTTTTTCAC
>CACZSJ010000040.1 GCA_902783825.1 Oscillospiraceae bacterium
AGAGCAAGAAGTGGCAGACGCTGCAGGATTTCCGCGGGTTGAAGAAGCAGGGTTGAGCACTTATGAACTGCATGTAATCAAAGAGGCTGTTACTTATTGGGAGTATTTGGATGAAAAATATGGGGTGGAGCATAAGCCTATCTATCAACCGCCCCTGCCATTCAATCAACTCGGTGAAGTGCTTTTCTATAGGGAAGACGATCCGGACGTAATATTTGAGGTTTATCGAGATGGTGGATTGAAAGACAATTACCTTGACGCGAAGCTTGATCATGTAATGTCGGATTACATAACCAAAGAATTTCTGGATCAGGAATACGCAGACGTCAAGTACAAGGCATGTATGATAAATCGCTATAACGACGATGACAATTTTGATATAGACCATTTGTTGAACAAAGTAGAGGGAATTGGACTAATCTATTTTTACTTTTCCATATCCGAGATATTAGAATCCAGGTCGGACATCGTCGTCCAGGATTGGTTAAACTGGATAGAAGCGAATACCAACTGGCAGGATCATTATTGCAAGATCTATCTTATGGGCGACTTGTTCTTCGAAATCGAGGACTTGGATACTCTTTGGCCCGGTGTTATCTATGACATACACATTCAGGCGAATCGGAGTTATCATTATATCAAATCGGTTGTTGGAAGACATGGAGAAGTGACTGTGAGCTTAAAAGAAAAGGATAAATAACGACGCGATAGAAAGCGCAATTGCTAGGCCCAAACGCAGCTCCATTGACCGAAAATCGATTCAAAAGGTAAAAAATGTACAATGACGGCTTCCGACCATGTAGCCGGAGAGCAACTGAGGAAAAAGGAAAAGAAAAAGGAGTGACCGCTTTGAAACAGAAAGACAAGCTGCTGCTGATTGGTACGATTTTGATCGCCTTTGGGGTGTTCATGTTCTTCAAAAGCACGAGGATTTATTCCTGGGGCTTCTATCGGATTGGAAACAGCGTTTCAACAGGCGGCATCCTCATTGCCCTGACAATATTTGATTTGGTGTTTCTGGTCGCCACGAGACACAAGATTACGCTGCTTCTCCTTCCGGTCTTCATCGCCATGATTGTGCTGTCCATTGTGTTGGGCACGCATCTGAGCTATCACGGCTCGCTGCTTGACCTTTTCCTGATGCTTATTCCTGCCGCCGTGGGCGCGGGCCTGGTTCTGCGGGCCCTGCTGATGAAGCAGGAGGGCGCCTGAATCAGCGAAATCAAAAACAGCGTCCCGCTCGGTTTTGAGCGGGGCGTTTTCGATTTTGCACGCTTACATCCCGCTCTTGTTTCGAAGGAGAGACTGTGTTACACTGAACAAAACACGGCCTTGCGGAGGGGGGATGTTCATGGAATACATCCGCGTGACAAGAGAAAACCTGGAGGAGGAGCACATCTGCTGCGCCATCTCCAACAACAAGGACGTACAGGTTGCGTCCAAAAAGGCGTGGTTGGCGGGACGTTTTTTAAAGCTGGTTTCCCGCCTATGAACAGCAGAAGAAAAGGAAAGAAGCGGGGCCGGACGGCGGTCCTGTTGCTGCTGATGACGCTGCTGGCCGGGCTGTTGTTGCTGCGAGGGCTCCGGAACGCCGGGACGGGGGAGGCGCCTGCACCGACATCAACGCCCCCGGGAAGACCGGAGACTCCCGCAAGCGCACCGCCGACGCCCGCGCCCAGCCCCAGCGCGGCACCCACGGCCACGCCCGCACCGGAACCGGCGGAGTCGGTGGAAGAGAAGCCGGGCAGTGAAGAGCTGCCCGCGCCCGCCGTGCTGGGCTATGACGCCCACAGCTATGAGATCGTGAGCGACATGATCTATACCTATCGGCATCTGGGGGACAAGGGCGCAGACACGGTGCAAACGCGGCTGACGGAGCTGAAGGAAGCCAATCCCGCCCTGGGCGCCATGTGGGAAAAGGTCATGGAGGTGTGGAGCTATGCCCGCAACCAGCTGGAGATTCGAATCGGGATGGTTCCGGAGGGGCTGCCGGAGGACGACAGCCTGGGCATCGTGGTGCTGGGCTTCCAGCTTCTGCCTGACGGGGGCATGGAGCGGGAGCTGATTGCCCGCTGCCAGCTGGCGCTGGACTGCGCGGCGGCCTATCCGGAAGCCTATGTGATCGTCACCGGCGGCGGTACAGCCAGGGTCAACCGGGAGATGACCGAGGCGGCGGCCATGGCGGATTGGTTCCGAAAGAACGGCCTGCCGGCGGAGCGGCTGATCGAAGAGGATCAGGCGCTGACCACGGGGCAAAACGCCCAGAATATCTGCGCCATTCTGACGG
>CACZSJ010000041.1 GCA_902783825.1 Oscillospiraceae bacterium
CCATCACAAAAAAATCCGGGAATACAGCAAGTATTCCCGGATTTTTCTATATCGTCTGAACGAAAAATGACTCGCGCAAAACTGCTTCACACCGCAAACATAGAGATGTTTGTGCCAGGCAAGGCGCCTGGCACAGGAATACTGGATATGTATTCCGAGTACAGGCAACGACGCCTGGCGCAAAAAGAGCCTGTTTGCGGCTGTCGTATCCCTAACTTGCACACCCCAAGCGGCGGTCTTGTTCATTTGTACGCCTCTCGGCCTTCCAAAACGATCGCCAACGTCAATGCCGAAGAGGCACCATCGGTTTCCGCCCCGGAAAGGGCAGGAAAAAGGCAGCACCCTTGGTGCTGCCTTTTTGCGATCAATAGTAGCGCTTATTCTTGTTCTTGCGAGCCGCCTCAGACTTCTTGCGGCGCTTGACACTGGGGCTCTGATAGTATTCCTTCTTTCTCAGATCCGCCAGGACGCCGGACTTGGCGCAGCTGCGCTTAAATCTCTTAAGAGCATTGTCCAGAGATTCATTTTCCTTGACGTAGATTTCAGACATATATTTCCCTCCCTCCAACACGCCTCACGACGCTCCAAGGGCCAATGAATTGGCTGTTTAACATTGGTATTATACTGGGTAAAGCGCCGCTTGTCAACAATCAGTTTTGCGGTTTCAGAATCAAATTGATCAGCTTGTTTTTGACCACGATAGTCTTGACCAACTGCATGCCTTCCATCTGGCGCTTGACCTTCTCGTCGGCGCAGGCGGCGCTCACCACGGTCTCGTCATCCGCGTCGTTGGGAACCAGAATGGTAGCGCGCAGCTTGCCGTTGACCTGCACGGCCATCTCACGCACCGCATCCACGGTTTTGGCCTCATCGTAGGCAGGCCAGGACATCTGCATGGCCATCTTGCCGTGCTTGGCAGCAAAGCCCATCTGCTCCCACATTTCCTCAGCAATGTGCGGCGCGAAGGGACTGAGCAGCAGCAGCAGATATTCCATATCTCCCCGGCTCAGGCCATTGGCATAAAATTCGTTGACCAGCGTCATCAGAGCAGCGATCGCGGTGTTCATCTTCAGATTCTCGATATCCTCGCCCACCTTTTTGATGGTCTTATGGATCAGAGACTCATTCTTCGCTGAGACGCCCGCTTCGTCCTGCACCAGGTCCATCAAATTCCAGCAGCGGTCCAGAAAACGCTTGGAGCCCTTCACCGCCTCATCGGACCAGGTGGCCGTCTTCTCAAAATCGCCGATGAACATGATATACACGCGCATGGTGTCCGCGCCGTAGGCGCTGATCACGTCATCCGGATTGACCACGTTGCCCAGAGATTTGGACATCTTCACCGAAGGGCGCAGCGCCTGGCTGCCGTACTTTTCAATCAGCGCCTGCTTTTCTTCCTCCGTCTCCACGTTCCCCACATAATGGGGGTTGCGGCCCAGAATCATCCCGTGGGAGGTGCGCTTGGCGTAGGGCTCCTTGGTGTGCACCACGCCGATGTCATACAGGAACTTATGCCAGAAGCGGCTGTAAAGCAGGTGCAGGGTCGTATGCTCCATGCCGCCGTTGTACCAGTCCACCGGCCCCCAATACGCCTCCGCTTCCTTGGAAACGGCACAGCTGTCGTTGTGGGGATCCATGTAGCGCAGGTAATACCAGCAGGAGCCGGCCCAGTTGGGCATGGTATCCGTCTCCCGTTTGGCGGGGCCGCCGCAGCAGGGACAGGTGGTGTTGACCCAGTCGGTCATCTTACTCAGGGGAGACTCGCCGTCATCGGTGGGCTCATAGGATTCTACCTGTGGCAGCACCAGCGGCAACTTGCTCTCTGGGATGGGCACCCAGCCGCACTTGGGGCAGTCCACCAGGGGGATGGGTTCCCCCCAGTAGCGCTGACGGGTAAAGACCCAGTCGCGCAGCTTGTAGTTGGTCTTCTCCTTGCCCCAGCCCTGCCGGATCACATAATCCTTCATGGCCGGAATGGCTTCTTTGACGCTCATGCCGTTGAGGAAGCCGGAGTTGACCATAATTGCATTATCGTCCTTGGAAACAAAGGCCTCCTTGCTGATGTCGCCGCCACTGACCACTTCCACGATGGGCAGGCCGAACTTGGTGGCAAACTCCCAGTCACGCTGGTCATGTCCGGGCACGCCCATGACGATGCCGGTACCGTAGCCCATGAGGACGTAGTCCGAGACAAACATGGGCACCTGCATGCCATTGGCCGGATTGCAGACTTCAATGCCCTGCAGCCGGACGCCGGTCTTTTCCTTGTTCAACTCTCCCCGCTCAAAGTCGGACTTGCGGGCGGCAGCCTCTTTATATGCCTGCACCTCGTCCCAGTTTTCGATCCGATTCTGCCACTTCTCCAGAAGCGGATGCTCCGGGGAAATGACCATATAGGTCACGCCGAAAAGCGTGTCCGCACGGGTGGTGTATACCGTAACCTCATCGTCCGTATTGGTTTTGAAATTCAGCTCGCAGCCGGTGGAGCGGCCGATCCAGTTTTTTTGCTGGACCTTGACCCGCTCAATATAATCCAAGTCGTCCAGATCATCGATGAGCCGGTCCGCATACTTGGTGATAGCCAGCATCCACTGGCTCTTCTCCCGGCGGACCACCTCGCTGCCGCAGCGCTCACACACGCCCTCGACCACTTCCTCATTGGCCAGACCGCATTTGCAGCTGGTGCACCAGTTGATGGGCATGGTGGTCTTGTAGGCCAATCCTTTCTTGAACATCTGCAGGAAAATCCACTGGGTCCACTTATAATACTGCGGATCCGTGGTATCCACGCAGCGATCCCAGTCGAAGCCGTAGCCCAGCATTTTCAGCTGCCGGGTGAAGTTGGCGATGTTGTCCCGGGTGACGATGGAGGGATGGATGTGGTTTTTGATTGCGTAATTCTCCGTAGGCAGGCCGAAGGCGTCATAGCCAATGGGAAAAATCACATTGTAGCCATCCATGCGCTTTTTGCGCGTGACAATGTCGATGGCCGTGAAGGGACGCGGATGCCCCACATGCAGGCCGGCGGCACTGGGATACGGAAACTCAATCAATCCGTAAAATTTAGGTCTGGGGTCTCCGGTAATGGCCGCGTAGGGCTTGACCTCTTCCCATCTATCCTGCCATTTCTTCTCAATGGCCGCAAAATCATATTTCATGGAGTGTACTCCCTTTCCTCATAATTTTTGTCCGCGATGCCCCTGTAATCAGGGGCTGGGAAGGGATGAGAGGGACACCACCTCTGCGTCGCTCCAAAGACGCTCCAAATTATAGAACTGGCGCGCTTCATCGGTAAACACGTGCACGATCACGCAGCCGAAGTCCATCAGCACCCAGATATCCGAGCGCAGGCCTTCCCGGCGCATAGGAGGTTCTCCCGCCTCGGACAGCTTCTTGTCCACTTCTTCTACCAGCGCCTTGACGTGGGTAGAGGAGGTGCCGTTGCAGATAACAAAATAATCCGCCAGAACCGTCTGTTCCGCCGTTTTCAGAATGGTCACATCTCGCGCTTTTTTATCCTCAAGGGCTTTGGCGGCTATGGCCGCGATTTCATCGGGTGTCAGCATAATCTTCCTCCTCGTTATGTTTCCTCACTGTACCACTTACATGCCTCAACAGTATCTGGATAGGGTTCTCTGCCATTGCTGCGAATCTCCTCCAGGCTCATCCGCAGCCCCAGGGCCATAGCCTGATTCAAGTCCTCATAGGCCAGCTCCCGCAACGCCTCCACCCCGGGAAAATCTCTGGTCGGCTCTATGAAATCCGCCAGATAGATGATTTTCTCCAGCAGCGTCATATCTGGCTTGCCGGTGGTATGCCAGCGGATCGCCTCGTAGATCGCATCGGAAATCCCGAACAGGTCACGGGCCAGAGCGGCGCCGGTCTTGGCGTGCAGAAGCTTGGGATTGCTCCGTTCTGCATTGTCGCAAATAATACCATATTTCCGGCACAAATTCAACTGATCCTCAGCATCAAGCTTTTTGGTAATGTCATGCAGAATTCCCGCTGTGGCCGCGATTTCCGGATCCTCGCCCCAGTGCTTAGCCAGCATCACTGCCTCGCTCTCACAGCCGGCTACATGGCCGATGCGCTTCTCGTCCAGATAAACATAGGCCTTTTCCCGCAGCCAACTCAACTCCGGCAACGCGTCATAATAGCCGTTTCGGATGATCCAGTGATATACCCGGTCATCCAGCTGATCCGCGCACAAGCGCAGCTTCAGCCGCTGACGAATGTCCCGGGACTGCATGGGCAGCGGCTCGTGGTTCAAGATCTGGATCTGGGCGCCGTAACGCTCCGTCAGATAGGCAGCGTGCTCTCGCAGCGCCTCTCCTTCCAGCTCTTCCCGGGCCAGCACCGCCAGCGTGCAGCTCTGCAGCAGGTATTCAAAGCGATACCATTCCTCAAAGCTCAACAGCATGTCCGTGCCCATCACCAAAAGCAGCTCATCCTCCGGATACCGCTGGCGCAGGGCGCTCACCGTCTCCGCCGTGTAGCTCTTCCCTTCCCGGCGCAGCTCCAGATCGGTGACTTCCGCCCCCGGGACATCCCGGAAGGCAAGGCGGCACAGCTCCAGCCGCTGCCAGGCATCGGGGCTTCCCTCCTCCATATCCTTGTGGGGCGGGATATTGTCAGGGATAATCAGAAATATATCCGGCTGCAGCTCCTTATATACAGTCATAGCCGCTTCCCGATGTCCCAAGTGCGGCGGGTTAAAGCTGCCGCCGTAAAGCGCAATTCTCATGCCCGCTTCTTGTCCTTCACCAGTTGGATTTTCGGCTCCTTTTCGTTGCGCCGGTAGAGCACAAATTTGGTGCCGATTACCTGCACCTGTTCGGCGGCACAGGCCTGCGACAGCGCGTCGCACACTTCTCGCGGCGTCAGCTCACAGCTCTCCAGCACCTTGCCCTTGACCAGTTCTCTGGCTGTCAGCGCAGCGGTCACGGAGGCTACAAGATTGTCGCTGATCCCGCCTTTGCCCACCTGTATGATCGTATCCTCAGCGGCAGCAAGTCCCCGCAGCTGGGCACGTTGTTTGCTTGTAATGGCCATGCTTCTCTCCTTATTGCTTGAACAACGCGGTCACAAACTCTTCCGCGTCAAATGGGATCAGATCGTCGATCCCCTCGCCCACGCCAATCAGCTTCACCGGGATTGCCAACTCGTTGGCGATGGCAAACACGATTCCGCCCTTGGCGGTTCCGTCCAGCTTGGTCAGGACGATTCCCGTCAGGCTGGCAGTCTCCAAAAACTGCTTGGCCTGGATCAGCCCGTTTTGCCCGGTGGTCGCATCCAGCACCATCAGCGTCTCCACGTCCGCCTCCGGCAGCTCCCGGGTGATAATCCGACGAATCTTGCTCAGCTCATTCATCAGATTCTGCTTGTTGTGCAAGCGGCCCGCCGTGTCGATGATGACCACGTCCGTCTTGCGGGCCTTGGCGGCACAAATGCCGTCGTAAACCACAGAGGCCGGGTCGCTGCCCTCTTCGTGGCGCACCAGATCCGCACCTGCCCGCTGTGCCCAAACGCTCAGCTGTTCAGCCGCGGCAGCCCGGAAGGTATCTCCCGCCACCAGCAGAACGCTCTTCCCCTGGGCTTTCAGCTGGGCCGCCAGTTTTCCGATGGTGGTGGTTTTCCCCACTCCGTTAACGCCGACCATCAGCAGGATGGAAGGCTTTGTCTCCAGACGCAGACCGGTATCTCCCACATCCAGCATCTTGCTGAGCACCTGAATCAGACCTCTGCGCGCCTCGTCGCCATGGCGAAAGCGATCCTCCCAGGTTTTTTTGCGCATCAGATAGATCACACGCTCCGCCGTGGCCGCGCCCACATCGGACATCACCAGCAGATCTTCCAGCTCCTCGTAGAAGTCCTCACTGTCCGGCGCGTAATCCTGAAACAGTTCTTCCAGCTCCTCCAGATTGCCTCGGGTTTTGCTCAGACCGGAAAAGATTTTGTCAAAAAAGCCCATGCTTTACTCCTCAATCGTTTTCTGTGCTTCCTCCAGATCCAGCTCGATCACCGTGGAAACGCCCTTTTCCTGCATGGTCACGCCGTAAAGCATGTCCGCCTCTTCCATGGTGCCGCGACGGTGGGTAATCACCAGGAACTGGGTCTTGGCCGCCATGCGGCGCATGTAGGCAGCATAGCGACTCACGTTCGCTTCATCCAGGGCGGCCTCGATCTCGTCCATCACGCAAAACGGCGTGGGTCTGACCTTCAAAATGGCAAAGTACAGGGCAATAGCCACAAAAGCCATCTCGCCGCCGGACAGCAGACTGATGTTGGACAGCGCTTTTCCCGGAGGCTGCACCTTGATCTCGATGCCGCACTCCAGCACATTGTCCTCATCCTCCAACGACAAGGCGGCCTTGCCGCCGCCGAACAGCTCCAAAAAGGTCTCTCGGAAGCAACGGTCAATCTCTTGGAAACTGGACAGGAACAGCGCCCGCATCTCGCCGGTGATTTCCGCAATGATCTCCAACAGCTCCCGCTTGGCTTTCTCTACGTCGTCCCGCTGCTCGCTGAGGAATTCATAACGGGTATTGACGCGCTCATATTCCTCGATAGCGCCCAGATTGGGCGTCCCCAAGGCGCTGATCTGTCGGCGCAGATCCTGAATCTCCTTGTTGGCCTTTGGCAGGCTCTCCACCGGCTGTCGCAAAGCGGTAGCGGCACTGTGGCTCAGTTCATAGTTCTCCCACAGCTTGTCCAGGATCTGCTTCTCTTCCAGATCGGCGGTCAGCTTTTTCTGTTCGATGCGAGCTGCCCGGCGCTCCAGATCCAGAATCTGCGCATTGCGCTCCTGGGCCTCTTTCTCAGCCCGGGTACGCTTTCCTTCCAGCTCCAGCTTCTTGTTGCTGATCTCCGCGATCTCCCCACGGATTCGCGCGCTCTTCTCCTGGATACCGAGCAGCTGCTCCTCTTTTTTCGCCGCATGGGCCAGGAAACGCTCGATCTGACGCTCTGCCGCTTCCAGCGCGGCCTGCTGTGCCTCGGTACCGCCAGTCAGGCTTTCCAACAGCAAAGCAAACTGCTGCACCGTATTGGCGGTGGTGCGCAATTCCGCTTCCCAGGCGGCGCCGCGGCTGCGCAATTGCGCCTGATCCTCCTGGGCCAGTTCCAGCTGATAGCGAACTGCCGCCAGGGCGGATCGGGCCTGCTCCAAATCGGCCGCGCATTTTTTCTCTTTCTCCGCTGTACGCTGCCGCTGTTTTTTCAGTTTCTCCAGTTCGTTAGCCCGGGAGAGAATCCCGCTGCCTCGGGCACTGCTGCCGCCGGTCATGGAACCGCCGGCGTGAATCAGCTGCCCATCCAGGGTCACAATCCGCAGGCGGTTTCCATTGTCGCGGGACATCCTCACCGCATCCGCCAGCGTCTCCGCGACGACAGTTCTGCCCAGAAGATTGGCAAACACCTGCTCATACCTGGGATCGAAACGCACCAGCTCATAGGCGACGCCCACAAAGCCGGGATCCTGCGTCGGTGCGTCCTTCATCACGCCGCCCCGAATGGTATCCAACGGCAAAAAGGTAGCGCGGCCCGCGTCCATGCGTTTGAGCATCTCAATGGCCAAACGCCCGTCGTTCTGTTTGTCAATCACAATATGCTGGGCAGCGGCCCCCAGGGCAGTTTCGATTGCCAGGGCATAGGCCTCATCGCTGCGCAGCAGATTGGCGGCGGGTCCGTGGACGCCGCGGAGGTTTCCGCGCTCCGTTTCCCGCATCACCGTTTTGACTGCGCGGGAATAGCCCTCGTAGTCTTTTTCCATCTCCTGGAGCATATGAATGCGCCCGTCTGCGTTGCGGCCCTCCACTGCCAAAGAAGTGGCCTGCTCACTGAGCTGGGCAACCATGTCCTCCCGGTTTTTCAGCTTGATACGGCAGCCATCCAGGACGTTGTCGTTCTGCGTCGTCTCCTCCGCCAGAGACGCCAGCTCCTCCTGGATTTTTGCCATACGAGCCTCGCCGTCCCGAATGCTGGCGCGCAGCTCCTCGGCGCGGCTGTCCCGCTCCTCGATATCTTTTTCCAGACGTTGCAGGCTTTCCCGGCCGCTCTGCACATTGGCGCGCAGCACAGCAATCTCCGCCTCACAGGCGGAAGCCTCCGCCTCGGAAGCGCTCAAACGCTCCCGCGCCTGCTCGCTTTCCACGTCCTTCTGATGCATCCGTTCGCTGATGCTGCCGGAAGAAGCATACAGCGCTTCCAGCGCATTCTTAGCCTGTTCCAGCTCCTGCTGCGCCTGTTGATATTCCAGCTGTACGCTGCTGGCCTGGGCCCGCAGCTTATCCAGCGTCGCCATCCAGACGGAAATCTCCCGCAGACGCAAATCATCTCGCAAAACCAGATAGCGTTTGGCAGTCTCTGCCTGCTTCTGCAGCGGCCCCACCTGCAGCTCCAGCTCCTCGATCTTGTCGCGGACACGCAGCAGATTCTCTTCCGTCTTCTGCAGCTTGCGCTCCGCCTCCTCCTTGCGGTACCGGAAACGGGAAATGCCGGCTGCTTCCTCAAAAACCTCCCGACGGTCTGTGCTGCGGCTGGAAATGATCTCGGCAATGCGCCCCTGTCCGATGATGGAATACCCATCTCGACCAAGGCCCGTATCCATCAGAAGGGAATGAATGTCCTTCAGGCGGACCGACTCCTTATTGATGAAATACTCGCTGTCGCCGCTGCGATAATAGCGCCGGCTGAGCATCACTTCGCTGCCTTCATAGTCGAAAATATGCGCGGCGTTGTCCAGGATCAGCGATACCTGGGCAAAGCCCATGGCGTTGCGCTTTTCCGTCCCGCCGAAAATCACGTCCTCCATTTTGGAGCCGCGCAGAGCTTTACTGCGCTGCTCGCCCATGACCCAAAGGATTGCGTCGGAAATGTTGGACTTGCCGGAACCGTTCGGTCCCACAATGGCCGTAATGTCTTTTTCAAACGTGAGTCGGGTCTTGTCCGGAAAGGACTTAAAGCCCTGAATCTCCAATGCTTTTAAGTACAAGTGATTGTCCTCGATCCGCTTACAGTATTTTGAACATTAACTTTTGTATTATAGCGTATGCGCTTTTAATTTTCAATGGAAAGCCACTGAATTTCTCCATTTTTTACAGGTCCGGCCACAACTTTCAGCGCATGCAGGCCAAACTCCCGGCACAGCCTTTCCACGTTTTCTCTATGCTGGCCCACCATCTGGGACACGCAGGCCGGCGCCACAGCCAGACACACGCTGCCGCTTGCCCGTTTTTCAGCCAGCAAGGCCCGGGCCTTCTCATACAGCATACGGCTTTTTACCAGCTCCCCCAAGGCAGGATGATAGGCGCCCGCCACAGCCGCACCGCCGGAAAGCTCTTCCGTCGGATTCAAGCCCAGACGGATCACCGGAATCTCCGCCTCTTGGAACAACGGCAGCAGCTTTGCGCATAGGGTCACAGCCTGTTCAATCGTGTGCGCCTCATAACGCCCTTCCAGCCACATCGTGTGCAGCATCGTGTCTCGCACCACCACCGTCGGATATATCCGCACGCCGTCCGGCTCCAGCGCAATCAGGCGTCTGGCCGTCTCCAGGCTCCGCTCCGGCGTATCTCCCGGAAGCCCCGTCATCATCTGGAGAATCAGCCGACATCCGCTTTCTTTGACAAGACGTGCCGCCCTCTCCACGTCGGCAGCCGTATGGCCGCGGCCGGAAAGCCGCAGCACCTGGTCGTGCATGGACTGGGCGCCCAGCTCCACCGTCTCCACCCCGTAGTCGCGAAGCCGGATCAGCCCGGCGCTGTCGATAGCGTCCGGCCGGGTAGAAATCCGAACAGAATCGATTTCCCCCGCTGCGATCGCTTCCCGAGCTGCCGTCAGCAGCTCGGTCTGCTCCGGAATCGGGATGGCCGTAAAGCTCCCCCCATAAAACGCCAGTTGCCGCTTTGCCCCGTTGCGGGGCAAGGCGGCCGCCTGTTCTATTGCGCTTTTCACGGTCTCAGCCGTGGCCGGTCTGTCCGCCCCGGCAATGCGATTCTGATTGCAGAACACACATGCGTGGGGGCAACCCAAATGAGGTACAAAAACCGGCAGGATCTGTTCTCTGGCGCTCATGCCTGCATTGACTCCAGGGCTTGTTTGGCGGCCATTTGCTCCGCCTCTTTTTTGGTGCGTCCCGTTCCCTGTCCGGCGCTCACCCCATTGATGCTCACCTGGAAGGTGAAACGCTTGTTGTGGTCCGGTCCGCTCTCGTCAATCATCTCATATTGAATATGCTGGTCGGCCTGGCGCTGCACAAGCTCCTGCAGCGCGGTCTTGTAATCGCCGCTTCGATGCTCGCCGCTGATGTCCACATCCCGGAGTATCCTCTCCAGCACAAAGCACCTGGCTCGGTCCAAACCGGCGTCCAGATACAGCGCGGCAATCAAGGCCTCCACCATATCCGCCAGAATGGACGGGCGCTCCCGCCCGCCGCTGCGCTCTTCTCCCCGCCCCAGCCGCATATGGCGGCCAAGCCCGAGAGACAGGGCGACCTGATACAGACTGTTCTCGCACACCAACTCTGCCCGCAGACGGGTCATGCTCCCTTCCGGTAGCTCGCTTTCATGGGAATAAAGATAAGCCGCCGTCACAAAGCCCAGAATCGAATCGCCCAAAAACTCCAGCCGTTCATAGCTTTGGCAGTCGCCATGCTTCTCGTTGGCGTACGAGCTGTGGGTCAAAGCGGTCTCCAACAGACTCTTATCCACAAACTGATATCCGATTTTTTCTTCCAGCCGATGCATGCTCATTCCGTCTTCAGCTTCATGTAGTCGATGTTCTCGATGATGTCCGCGATGATCCCAGACTCCACGAAGGCCGTCGCCTGCCGGATAGCGGCAAAAAAGCTGGCCGCGTTGGAGGAGCCGTGGGCCTTGATTACGGGCTTGCTGATGCCAATCAGCGCCGTGCCGCCCACTTCATTGACGTCCATGGCCTTCTTCATGGCGGCCAGATCGCTTTTCAGCACAGCCGCCGCCAGTTTGTTCAACGTGTTTTTATAAAACACGCCCTTGAGCTGGCTCATCAGATGCTTGATCACGCCTTCCACACTCTTGAGCAGCACGTTGCCGGTGAAGCCATCGGTAACCACCACGTCCACTGCTCCGGAAAAGACGTCCGTACCTTCCACGTTTCCCACAAAGCAAATGCGTCCATCCTCATGAGCCTTCTGTAGCAGCGCAAAAGCCTGATGCTGCAGATCGCCGCCCTTGGTATCCTCTGTGCCCACGTTCAGCAGGCCCACCCGGGGCTTCGCGCAGCCCATGATTTTTCTGGCATAGTAGCTGCCCATGTAGGCAAACTGCAGCAAATACTCCGCCGTGCACTCCACGTTGGCGCCGCAGTCAATGAGGATGACCCCGTGTTCACCTGCCGGCAAAACCGGCGCCATTGCCGCACGACGGATGCCGCGAATGCGCTTTACCGTCAGTGTAGCGCCGGTAAGCAGCGCGCCGGTGCTGCCTGCGGACACCACCGCGTCTCCCTGGCCGTCTTTCAGCAAATTCAAAGCCACCGCCATGGAAGAGTCCTTTTTACGGCGGGTAGCCGTGCTGGGGTCGTCCGCCATTTCAATCACCTGGCTGGCGTCCACCACCTGGATATCGGAGCAATTCTCCGCCCGCAGACAGTCTTCCACTTCCTGCCGGCGGCCTACTAAAGTTACGTCTACTCCAAGCTCCCGTCTGGCGCGCACCGCGCCCTTTACGATTTCCTGAGGCGCGTTGTCGCCGCCCATTGCGTCAACGATGATTCTCACAGTCAAACACCTCCCGGTTCAGCAGCGTATCGATAATCGCCAAGGATCGTCTGGAGATCTCTGCATTCTTGTTTCGCTTTCCCTTGACCTTGTATTCCAAAGGCTTGATGATGCCGAAGTTGATGTTCATGGGCTGGAAATCGCCCACGCTGCCGCCGGAAATGTACAGCCCCAGGGCGCCGATAGCGGTCTCTTGGGGAAAGTCCACCGGAGGCAGCCCCAAAACGCGGGCCGCCGTCTCAATTCCCACCAGCATCCCGGAAGCGGCGGATTCTACATAGCCCTCTACACCGGTCATCTGCCCGGCAAAGCTGATTCGAGGCTGGCTGATCAGCCGATAGTATCGATCCAAAAGGCCAGGGCTGTTCAGATAGGTGTTGCGGTGCATCACGCCGTAACGCACAAACTCCGCCTTGCGCAAGGCAGGAATCATGGAAAACACCCGCTTCTGCTCACCCCAGGTCAAATGGGTTTGAAAGCCTACCATGTTGTAGATGGTACCGTCGGCATTATCCCGCCGCAGCTGCACCACCGCGTAATTCTCTTTTCCTGTGCGGGGATCCCGCAGTCCTACCGGCTTCAGCGGGCCATAACGCAGCGTGTCCACCCCGCGCCGGGCCATAACCTCAACCGGCATACAACCTTCAAAAACGCCGCCGTCGTCAAAGCCGTGAACCTCAGCCTCTTTGGCGTTCACAAGCTCCTGCACAAAGGCCAGATACTCGTCCTTATCCATCGGGCAATTCACATAATCAGCTGTCCCCTTATCGTAGCGGGACGCAAAAAACGCGCTGTCCATGTCCACGCTTTCCAGCGTAACGATCGGGGCAACCGCATCGTAGAAATGCAGATCGCTTTCCGGGCACAGAGCAGCAATCTGCCGGGCAATGGCATCGCTGCTGAGCGGTCCGGTGGCGATGACCACTTCCCCCTCCGGGATTTCCGTGGCCTCCTGCCGCAGGATCTCAATCTCCTTGCAGGACTCCAGCTTTTCCGTGATGCTCCGAGCAAAGCCCATCCGATCCACCGCCAGGGCGCCACCGGCGGCCACGCGGTTGGCGTCAGCGCTCTCCAAAATGAGGGAGCCCATTCTGCGCATTTCCGCCTTAAGCAGTCCCACGGCGTTGCTCAGCTCATCGCTGCGCAGGGAGTTGGAACAAACCAACTCCCCGAAATAAGGCGAGCTATGGGCCGGGCTCATCTTTCCCGGCTTCATTTCCACCAGACGCACGGGAATTCCCCGCTTGGCCAGCTGCCACGCGCACTCACTTCCGGCAAGCCCCGCGCCCAGTACCGTAATTCTCTCCATACTCAGCTTTTGGCTTTGGCCGTTTTTCCTGCCGTGTCGGCTTTTTTCCGGCCGCCCTTGGCCGCGGGCTTTTTCACCGCTGATTTTTCGCCAGGGCTCTTTTTCTTGTATACCCGTTTGTCCTCGGGGACGAAGTTGGGGCAGGCCTCGTTGATGCAGAAGGATTTCAGCGGACCGCGCCCGCTACGCTTGAACATGGTCTTGCCGCAGGCCGGGCAATAATCCTTGGTGGGAACATCCCAAGTAATAAAGCCGCAATCCGTCCCTCGCTCACAGGCGTAGAACACGTAACCCTTTTTGGAGGTGCGCTTGAGGATTTTTCCGCCGCACTTGGGGCACTTCCCCGGCATCTCCACCACAATGGGCTTGGTGAAGGTGCAGTCCGGGAAGCCGGGACAGGCCAGAAAATAGCCAAACTTCCCTTTTTTAATCACCATCTGCCGACCGCAAACCTCGCAAAATTCATCGCTGAGCACGTCCGGCACCTTGATGCGCACCCCGTCCATGGCCTTTTCTGCCTGCTGGTATTCCCGGTCGAAATTCCCGTAGAACTCCGCCAGCACGTCCCGCCAGCGAGCCTTGCCGCTTTCGATCTCGTCCAGCTCGCTCTCCATGTGGTTGGTAAACTTCAGATCGACGATGTCGGCGAAATGCTCTTTCATCAGCCCGGTGACCACCTCGCCCAGAGGGGTCGGCCGCAGGTATTTCCCTTCCTTGACCACATAATCGTGGGAGGTGATGGTGGAAATCGTCGGCGCATAGGTGGATGGCCGCCCAATCCCCTTTTCCTCCATGGCACGGATGAGCGTCGCTTCCGTGTAACGGGCAGGCGCCTGGGTAAACTGCTGATCCGGGACCATTTTTTCCAGATACAGCCGATCGCCCTGGCTGAGCATGGGCAAGGGATTGGCCAACTCGTTGCTCTCTTCGTCTCGGGCTTCCTCGTACACTGCCGTATAGCCGGCAAACTTCAGCTCCGAATAGTTGGCGCGGAAGGTATACCCGGCGGAATCCACGTCCACCGAAACGTTATCATAGACGGCGTTTGCCATCTGGCTGGCAGTAAAGCGCCCCCAAATCAAGCGGTAAAGCCGATACTGCTCTTGGGTCAGGCTCTTACGCACCACCTCCGGCGTCAAATTCACGTCCGTGGGCCGGATGGCCTCATGAGCGTCCTGAGCGCCGGCCTTGGTTTTAAAGCGGCGGGGCTGCGGCGGGCAGTAGGCGGCGCCGTAGCGCTGCTGGATATAGGCCCGGGCGGTGCTGAGCGCCTCCTCGGACAGACGCAGGGAATCCGTACGCATATAGGTGATCAGGCCGATGCTGCCCCGATCGCCGATCTCCACACCCTCGTAGAGCTGCTGCGCGATGGACATGGTCCGACGAGGCGTCATGTTCAGCCGCCGGGAAGCTTCCTGCTGCAGGGTGGAGGTGATAAAGGGCGGCGCCGGCGTTTTCTGCTTTTCGCCGCGCTTGACCGTGCGCACGGAAAAGACCTCGTCCTGGGTCGCTTCCATGACGGCGCGCACCTGCTCCTCGTTTTTCAGCTCCTGCTTTTTATCTCCCTTGCCATAGAAGCGCGCGGTAAAGCTGCCGCCCTCTTCCAGAGACAGGATCGCGTCCAGCAGCCAGTACTCCTCGCTGACAAAAGCCTTGATTTCCTCTTCTCGGTCTACCACCATCCGTGTGGCCACAGACTGCACCCGTCCCGCGGACAGTCCCGTCTTCACCTTGCGCCACAGCAGTGGTGAGAGCTTATAGCCCACGATCCGGTCCAGGATCCGGCGCGCCTGCTGGGCGTCCACCAGGTCCTGATCGATGCTGCGAGGATTCTGGATGCTCTCCGTGACCACCTTTTTGGTAATCTCATTAAAGGTCACGCGCTTAGCCTTATCCTCCGGCAAATCCAGCAGCTCCTTCAGATGCCAGGAGATGGCCTCGCCCTCCCGGTCAGGGTCCGTGGCCAGATAGACGGTTTTGGCGCTTTTCGCTTCCTTCTTCAACTGGGCAATCAGCTCGCCCTTATCCCGCACAGGGATGTACTGAGGCTCAAATCCGTTCTCTATATCCACGCCCATCTTGCTCTTGGGCAAATCCCGCAGATGCCCCATAGACGCGGTGACTCTGTAGGCGCCGCCCAGATATTTCTCGATGGTTTTTGCCTTTGCCGGGGATTCCACAATCACCAGATCCTTCGCTTTTGCCATTGCGTTTCCTCACTTTTTCACAAGATTCAATGCGATGCGCCGGCCGGCCTCTCTGCGCACATAGCCCTTGATCTCCAACAGAGTCAATTGGGCCAGCACCTTTGCTGTTGAGAGCCCCGTCGCCTCGATAATATCGTCGATGTGGCTGGCATTGCGGTCAATGGCCGCCACGATCTGCAGCTGTTCCTCTGTCAGCTCGCTCAGCTGCTCTTTCCAGTCAATATATCCTTTGCCCTCCGGCTTGTCAATGTCTTTTTTCTCTATCAGCGCTTCCCTCTTCTCCGCTTCCGACTCTTCCGGCGCCCGGGGAAGCACTTCCTCACAGGGCTGCAGCTTTCCAGGATACAGGGCTTCAAACTCGCACAGCACGTCCCAGCCGTTGGTGACCAGCTTGGCCCCTTCTTTCAGCATTTCCAGGGTGCCGGCGCTCTTTTCCGCGTCCACATTGCCGGGCACCGCAAAGATTTCCTTCCCCTGCTCTGCCGCCTCGGCGGCAAATAATCTGGTGCCGCTTTTTTCCGGCGCTTCCACCACAACCACGCCCACAGCCAGTCCGGCCGCAATGCGGTTTCTTTCCCGGAAAAAGCTGCGCAACGGCGCCGTCCCCGGCGCATATTCGCTCACCAGGGCGCCCCTGCTCGCCACCTCCTGTGCCAGCTCGCCATGCTCCAGCTCATGGGGCGTGCCCAGCACGCCGATGCAGCGCCCGCCGGCACGCAGCGCACCCTCAGCGGCCGCCGCGTCCACACCGTTGGTAAGCAAGGAGACCACAATGCCGCCGCCCCTGCTGATTTGCCAGGCCATTTCCCGGCCCATCCGGATCCCATAGGGACTGGCCTTTCGAGTACCGATCACCGCAATCAACGCGTTCTCATCTACCGGCGGAAGCTTCCCTTTCACGTACAGCACCACCGGCGGCGCGTAGAGATTGCGCAGGCGATCCGGGTAGGCTGCGTCCTGCAGGGACAGGATTTGCAGTCCCTGCCCCTGACAAGCGCTGAGAATGGAATCCACAGCGCGCAGATCCCGTTTTTCCAAAATCGCTGCTTCCTTCGCGTTCAGCCCCGGAACGCTTTCATACGCCCCAGTCGGTGCGAAAAAGGCTTGCTGGGCATCCCCATAACGGGCCAGCAGCGCCGCCCGTGCCCGGGGACTCACGCCACAGGATGAAAGCCACAGCCAATATTCCAAAGCCGCCATGATCTCTCCCCCTTACTTGCACATCTCCCACATGCAGATGGCCGCCGCTACCGCCGCGTTCAGAGACTCACTCCCCGGCTGCATGGGAATCAGGATCTTTTCCCGGCACAGCGCCAGCAGCGGCATGCTCAGCCCCCGTCCCTCGCTGCCGATGGCCACCGCGCAGCGCCGCAGGTCAAGCTGTCGAAGATCCCGGGCGGATGGATCCAGAGCCGCCCCGTATAGTGGCAGATCCCACTCCCTCAACAGGCCCTCCAGTCCCGGCAAGTCCAGCTGCAAAACCGGCTGCCGGAAGATGGCGCCCATGCTGGCCCTCACCGTCTTGGGATGGTAGGGGTCGGCGCAGTCGCCCACCAGGATCACCGCCTGGACGCCGAAGGCGCTTGCCGTACGCAAAACGGTCCCAACATTGCCGGGATCCTGCACATTTTCCAGCACCAAAACCCGCTGCAGCCGCCCCGGCTTTCCGCAAGCGCGTATGCGCACCGTAAACAAAGGCCCGGGGCTGTTCTTCATGGGGGAGGCATAGTCAAACAAGTCTGCCGGCGCCACGTACCGCGCCGCATCCTCCGGGATCGGCATATCATCCGGAGCTACCTTGAAGAGCACGGAGGAAATGCTGCCTCCACAGGCCATGGCCTCCCCCAGCAGCTTGCCGCCGTCACAGAGGAATTCTCCCTGTTCCCGACGGTAGTCCCCGTCTGTGGCCAGGCGACGCAGATGGCGGATGTATTCATTTTTCCGAGATGTAATGCTTTCCATTCGCGTTCCTCAATCCAAATCCTTTAAATAACAATAGTATTCTACACAGATTCCCCTCACTTGGCAAGACCCATACCTCTTGTTTTTTTCTTCTTCTCTGATCTCTCGGGTTACCGTGTAACATACAGCCCTATACAAGCTCATGCTTCCGCAAAACGCAGACAAAGAGGGACGCTCAATGAGCGTCCCTCTTCGGTTTGTTATTAGGTTTTAGTCTTCGCGCTTTTTGTCGGTGCTCAAACGGTACACCGTTCCGGCACAGCCAAGCAGCGCTCCGCCGCTGAGCAGCAGCACAAACAGCATGCTGCCCGCGTTGCTCTCATCTCCGGTCTTGGGTCCCTTACCCGGGGTGCTGGTGCTGGTTCCGGGCTTGGGCGTGGGACTGGTGCTGGGCTTGGGCGTAGCCGACGGCTTCACGCTGGGAGACGGG
>CACZSJ010000042.1 GCA_902783825.1 Oscillospiraceae bacterium
ATCCGCTGCAGCCCGGAGGGCGGATCGTAGCATTCATAGCTGGTGGTATCAAAATTCACCGTCACACGATGCTCCTGAAGATCATCCACCAGAGGCTGAACCGGCTCAGGCGTCTCACTTGGCTCCGGCGTCTCGGGGGTCAGCGTGGGCACGGGCGTTTCTTCTTCCTCGTTCATTTCCGGCAGGGGCGGCAGCTCCACCTTTTGCAGCTTATCCGACATGGAGCAGGCAGCCAGCATCCAGACCATTGCCAAACAAAGCAAAAGCGCAATCCTTTTTTTCATGTACATCCAACCTTTCACGGGTTCTTACGGCGTGTTCCGGCTATGCTTCCTCAGAAGGAATTCGTTTTGCCAGCGCCGCGTTTGTGTAATGCTTGTCATCGCTCACTTCCCGCAGCACGCTCAGTTGCGGCGGAATGATGACCTCAGCGTCTTCCTCATCCAGTTCAATTTCCAAAAAAGCTTGCTTTTTCCAGAACGGGAATACGTCAATCTCCAGCAGCTGCCCGCAATATGGCAGGCAGTATCGCGTTTTGAAAAGAGGGCTGCGTTTGGGATCCGCTTGCTCCAACAGCAGCTGGTATTCTTCCAGGGTAATCTCCCGTTCCTGTTCCACACGCCGACGCAGTGTGATTTTCTGCTTACGTGTGTGGGTATAAACACAGCGATCCGGCCATTCCCGTTTGCGCACGCGGGCGCTGACGCCCTTTTCATCCAGCAGGTAGGTTTGCGTGATCTGCGAGCGATCTGCCACCCGATCCAGCCAATTCAAATCCGGGAAGCGGATCAGAAACTTACGTTCGATCTCCAGGGGGAGCTCCGGCTGCGTCGACTTGCTGTTTTCCATTGTACGCCTCCCCTTTTCCCGCCATTCTCTTTTCACTTCTCGCTAATTCAGTATAGCGAACATTTGTGAACAAATCAAGGCCGCTGTTCATATTGAACAAGAGCTTGTCATAGGCTGTACAAAGAGGTGATGAACTTGATTGATCTTCGCAAGTACAGAGTGCACTGCCGAAAATTCCTGTCTGCTTTGGGAATGCTTCTGGCCGTGGCGCTGATCTTTTGGACGGTAAACAGCCCTGCCATCGTCGGCGCATCCGCAACCCAGCGGCAGCTTCCTGTCTATTCTGTTCAGCGCAGCGACAAAGTGGTTTCCCTTTCTTTTGACGCAGCCTGGGGCAACGAGGACACCCAGGAGCTGATCGATATCTTGCAGAAATACAAGGTGTACACCACCTTTTTTGTGGTGGGCGATTGGGTGGATCGCTATCCCGAGTCGGTCAAGGCGCTGGCGGGCGCGGGGCACGAAGTGATGAACCATTCTAATTCCCACGCGCATTTTTCCACCCTGTCCCGAGAGCAGATCATTTCGGATATCACCGCCTGCAATGAGAAGATCGAAGCCGTGACCGGCGTACGCCCCGTGCTGTTTCGCTGTCCCTACGGAGAATATGACGACCATGTGATCAGCACGGTACGCGGCATGGGTATGGAGCCCATTCAATGGAACATTGACAGCCTCGATTGGAAAGGCCTTTCGGCCGACGAAATCCAGCGTCGTGTGCTGAAAAACATAGAGCCAGGCAGCATCATTCTCTTTCACAATGCGGCGGAAAACACGCCGGAAGCTTTGCCCGGGATTCTGGAATCTCTCCTGTCGGAAGGCTACCGTGTCGTGCCGATTTCACAGATCCTGCTATCCGGAGACACGGCGATTGACAACACTGGGAAACAGTATCCCCGATAACAAGAGTCATGCTCGGCCGCTTTTGGCCGGGCATGATGTTTTTTTGCTCCAAAATGCACAAAAATCTATCAAATATAAGAAAAATGTATAGTGACGATTTCCTTCGGCTGTGATAAGATTAACATGCCAAAGGAAATGAGGGAATCCATTTACGGACCAAGACCGCCTTACGAAAGGAGACGCATATGGCGAGAGAGATACTGTTTGACCTTGGCAAAATGATTACGGACCGTTTGCCATACAAATTCGGTCTCAAAAAGCTGACCGAAACCGACCCGGAATACATCATTTTGGACCGGGCCTGTTCCAGTGATGAAATCGCTGAGATCATGTTGAAGATGGGCCTTCGCAAGCCCAAGACCACCGCGGAAATCGCAAAGATCACCGGCAAAACAGAAGCGCGGATCACAGAGCTGCTCACCGATGCTGCCATGAAAGGGATTGTCGAGTATAACTGGGAGAACCCACAGCATGAAAAGCAGTGGTACGTACAGCTCTTCGTCCCCGGCATTGCAGAGATGACCAACATGGTCATGTGGCAGGTGGAAAAGTACCCGGAGCTGGCAGACAGCTTTGATAAAATGACCTTCCTTCCTCTTGCAGGCAAAACCCATTTGATCCCCCCTGGCGGCGACGGCATCGGCATGCATGTTCTCCCGGTGGAAACGGCAATTCCCGCAACGAACGTCTCCGCGTCCATTGAGCATATTTCTCACTGGCTGGACAAGTACGACGGAAAGCTTTCCGTAGGCTACTGTTCCTGCCGGAACGCGCGCAGACTGTATGGCTCCGGCTCCGGTGAGATTCAGGACGATTGCTGCATTGGTCTGGGCGACTTTGCCGAGTATTTGGTTGAAACCGGAAAGGGCCGCTTTATCACCAAGGAAGAGGCACTGGCCATCTGTCAGAGAGCCGAAGATAACGGCTACGTCCACCAGATCACCAACATAGACGGCGAGGACAAGATTTTTGGCCTGTGCAACTGTGACGTCGGCGTATGCTTTGCCCTGCGCACCAGCCAGTATTTCAACACGCCGAACCTCTCTGCTTCCGCCTATCGGGCCCATGTGGACAAAGACAACTGTGTTGCCTGCGGTAAGTGCGTTGAAGTATGTCCCGCCGGCGCTGTCAAGCTTGGGCAAAAGCTGTGCACCAAGAACGGCGAGGTCAGCTATCCCAAGCAGGAGCTCCCCTCCGGTCTCAAATGGGGCAAAGACAAGTGGAATCCCAACTACGTGGCGGACAATCGCAAGAACTGCCACACGTCCGGCACAGCTCCCTGCAAGACCGCCTGTCCCGCGCACATTGCCATCCAGGGCTATATCAAGCTGGCCGCCGAGGGCCGCTATCTGGATGCGCTCAAGCTCATCAAGCAGGACAACCCCTTCCCCTCCGTCTGCGGCTACGTGTGCAATCGCCGCTGCGAGGACGCCTGTACCCGCGGCGCCCTGGACAAAGCCCTTGCCATTGACGAAATCAAGAAATTCATCGCCGAGCAGGATCTCAAGAGCGCGGATCCCTATGTTCCCGCTCCGCTCTATCGCCGCCCCATTGACAAGCCCTACGAAGAAAAGGTGGCCATCATCGGCGCTGGCCCCGCGGGTCTGAGCTGCGCCTATTATTTGGCCCGCATGGGCTATACCAACGTGACGGTGTTCGACCGCAACAAGGAACCCGGCGGCATGCTGATTATGGGCATCCCCAGCTATCGGCTGGATCGCAGCGCCCTCAATGGCGAAATCGCGGTGCTGGAGAAGATGGGCGTTCATTTCCAGATGAACACCGAGATCGGAAAGGACATCAGCCTGGACGATCTGCGCCAGCAGGGCTATCAAGGCTTTTACCTGGCCATCGGCGCCCAAAAGAGCTCCAAGCTGGGAATCTCCGGGGAAGAACTGGCAGGCGTATACGGAGGCGTCGATTTCCTGCGCGAAGTCAACCTGGGCAACAAGCCCGACATCGGCAAGAAGTGCGCTGTCATCGGCGGCGGCAACGTCGCCATGGACGTGTGCCGTACGGCTGTGCGTCTGGGCGCGGAAACCTACGTGATCTACCGGCGCAGCGAAGCTGAGATGCCCGCCGATCGGGAAGAGATCGCCGAAGCCAAGGAAGAAGGCGTAAAATTCTGCTTCCTCAATGCGCCTGTTGAGATTCTCGGCAGCAACGGCAAGGTAAGCGGACTGAAGGTCGAGATCATGGAACTGGGCGAGCCTGACGAGAAAGGCCGGCGTCAGCCCGTGGGTACCGGCCGCTATGAAACGCTGGAGCTGGACTCCGTTCTGGCCGCCGTAGGCCAGACCATCGACTGGAGCGGCCTGGACGTGGGCGCGCTGCAGCTCGGCAACAAGGGTAACGCCCTGGCAGATCCCGTCACCTATCAAACCGCGCAGGCAGATATTTTCGTCGGCGGCGACGTGTACACCGGCCCCAAGTTTGCCATTGACGCCATTGCCGCCGGTCGCGAGGGCGCAGAGTCTCTGCACCGTTTTGTCCAGGACGGTCAGAGCCTTACCCAGGGCCGGAACCTGCGGGAGTTTTACGAGTTGAACAAGGACGATCTCGTTCTGGGCGTGGACTGCTTCGACCGTCCTGCTCGTCAGCCGGTTCTTCACGACCCCGCCAAAGCCAGATCCTTTGAGCATGACCGGCTCACCTTTACGGAGGAACAGGTCAAAACAGAAGCCAGCCGCTGCCTTGGCTGTGGCGTAAGCATTGTGGACAGCAACAAGTGCATCGGCTGCGGTCTGTGCACCACCCGCTGCATGTTCGATGCGATCCATCTGGAGCGGGATGTGCCGGAAGCCTCTACCATGGTACGCTGCGAGGATAAGGTGGCGCCCATGCTCAAGCACGCAGCGCGGCAGAGCATTCGTATCCTACGGAGCAAGGACAAATAATGCACGAACTGGGAACCATCTACTATGTCATCGACACAGTGGAAAAGCTGATGGTGGAGCACGAGCTGAAAGAAGTCGCCTCCATCACCCTGGAGGTTGGTGAAGTCAGCGGCATCATCCCCAGCTATCTGCAGGATTTTTGGCTATTCGCCAGGAAAAAAACGGCGCATTTTCAGCAGACCGAGCTGAAAATTGAAGAATTGAAGGCCGTAACCTACTGTCAGGACTGCGGAAAAACCTATCCGACGATGGAATACGCCAAAATCTGTCCCTACTGTAAAAGCGGCAACACCTTTCTTGTTACCGGCAACGAGTACAACATCAAGGAAATTGAAGCGCAGTAAAACCAGCGCCCCGACCGAAATATGCGGCCGGGGCGCGTATTATTTCTGTACTTCTGTTATTCTGTGCGAAGGGCTTCCACCGGATCCTTTTTTGCCGCCAGACCGGAAGGGATCAGGCCTGCAATAAAGGTCAGCACTACGCTGATAATCACCAAGCCAATGGCTCCTGCCCAAGGCAACGTGGAATTGAGCGTCTGAATCCCGGTCAGATCATGAATGACGATATTGATGGGGATATTCAGCAGCAAGGTGATAAGAATCCCTATACAGCCTGCAGCAAAGCCGATAATAAAGGTCTCGGCGTTGAATACCCGCGAAACATCCCGTTTGGAGGCGCCAATCGCCCGGAGAATTCCGATCTCCTTGGTGCGCTCCAGCACGCTGATATAGGTAATGATGCCAATCATAATGGAAGAGACCACCAGAGAAATCGCCACAAAGGCAATCAAAACGTAGCTGATCGCGTGAATGATGGTGGTAATGGAGCTCATCAAAATCGCCACCATGTCCGTGTAGCTGATCTGATCCTCCTCCGATACTCGCTCATTGTATTGGGTTATGGCATCGGCGATGCTGTCTTTATCCTCAAAGCTGGACGCATAAATGCTGATGCTGCTGGGGCTGTCCAGATCTACGTAGCCCAGCTTCTTAAGGCAGTCCTTCAGACTGCTGGTGGAATAGACCGGAGGCATCGCATTATCATAAATCCAGAGATAGTCGTCCTCCTCCAGAGACAGCAACTGAAAGTTTTCCACCAACTGTCTGTTGGGCAGGCGACTGTACAGCGCGCGCATTTGGACGGCGTATTGCTCTTTGATCTGCTGGGCAATCATCTGCTTGACGTAGTCAAACAGCGTATCATCGTCCATCTGCTGCAGGAAAGATGCATATTCCGGGGAATAGTCCAGTACCATTTTTTCGATATCTGCCCGGGTGGTGTCCGTCATTTGTTCGTCGATCATTTCCTGAACATAGTCGTCCTCCGGGATGCACATATACTCGATGTAGACCTTCGCCAGATCCTCCTCCGATGCAGCAGCCAGATAGTCCATGGCGGCCTCCAACTTTCGCCTTTTGGTCAGGGTCTCGTCCTCTCGGTTCAGGAACGGAAGGCCATTGAAAACGTCATGCTCCGGATCTTCCAGCTGCCGCCGGACCAGATCCTTGCCTTCCGCCTCCTGCATGATATGCTCCACGAGCGCATGGGTGTATCCCACCGCACCAGTCAGCATCCCACTGAGCGCGTCTTCGTTTTGCCGCACAATTCCCACCAGCCGGACGTCCAGACCGTTGTTATACAGGTTGCGCAGGCCAAGCTCCTCCTTGCTGAGGTCGAAATACTCCTCTTCCTCTTCATCATACTGAAACTGATCTGCAGGGAAGACATAGCGGTAGCTTTTTCCGCAAATCTCTTCGTAGCTCCAGCTTTCCATATCCACATTGACGGTTTCCTGCTGCAATACAAACTTCTGCATGTCCTCGGAAATGCTGCCATTGGGCTTCAGGCCCAAGGCGTAGAGAACCAGATCCGAGATTTCATTGTTGCTGTCTACCACCAGGATGGCCTCGTCATAACGCTGCGGCCATTTCCCATACAGCAGATCGTATTGCTCCATGAGCAGCGGGCTGATCAGCTCTCCGTTTTCTCCGGAGAGCATTTCCTGCCATACGTTTGCTACCGCG
Organism: Oscillospiraceae bacterium; assembly: GCA_902783825.1. Taxonomy (GTDB): domain Bacteria; phylum Bacillota; class Clostridia; order Oscillospirales; family Oscillospiraceae; genus Limivicinus. The sequence goes on from CACZSJ010000042.1 coordinate 6,677, forward strand.
TAGTAGGAGCCGTAGGTGGAAAAGAACGCGCTGTAATCTCCACCATAGACCGCCGTCATGCTGTCTTGCAGCAACTGGACGATATCTGTTTTTACGATGGAGCCGTCCACGTCCTCGGCATAAAGGTTCATGTCCAGATCGTAAGCGTATTGCACAGTGCTGACATAGGGGGCAATCTCGCTGTTTTCGTCTTCCAGAAAGGCCTTAAATGCCCGGAGATTGTTGGTTTCTTTTTCCGCAGATACCATGGAGTTCATCATGTCATACATGATGGTACTGGAATACACGGCGTCCTTTTCGTGCTTGTTCTGTACATCGTCCGCTTGCAGACCCATCAGCGAGCCCATCATGCTGGTCAAGTCCACGCTCTCCGCCTGAATGCTGATGGGGTAGCTGGAAAGCGTATCCTGCTGCACCTTATCGATATAGTTTTGTATCCCGTTGGACAGCGACATGATCAGCGCAATCCCGATTATGCCAATGCTCCCGGCAAAGGCCGTCAAGATCGTACGGGCCTTCTTGGTCATCAAATTGTTGGTGGACAGAGACAGCGCGGTCCAAAAGCGCATGGACGGCCGCTTTCGCGTCTGCTGTGCCTCTGCCTCTGTCTCTTCCGCGCCCTGACATGGTGCGCTGTCATCCACGATCAAGCCGTCCTTCAGTCGGATAATCCGGCTGGCATAGTTCTCCGCCAGCTCCGGATTGTGGGTCACCATGATGATCAGCTTGTCTTTGGAAATCTCCCGGAGTATCTCCATGATCTGCACCGAGGTGTCCGAGTCCAGAGCGCCGGTTGGCTCATCCGCCAAGAGGATGTCCGGATTGTTCACCAAGGCGCGGGCAATGGCTACCCGCTGCATCTGTCCGCCGGACATTTGATTGGGCTTTTTATGCAGCTGATCTCCGAGCCCCACCCGCTCCAAGGCCTCCTTTGCCCGGGCGCGGCGTTGTGCAGGCGCCACACCGGAAAGGGTCAGCGCCAGCTCTACGTTGGACAAAACCGTCTGATGAGGAATCAGGTTGTAGGATTGAAACACAAAGCCGATGGCGTGATTTCGATAGCCATCCCAGTCGCCGTCGCTGAAATCCTTTGTGGATCTCCCGTTGATCACCAGGTCGCCGGAGCTGTAGTGGTCCAGACCGCCGATGATGTTCAGCAGGGTGGTTTTGCCGCAGCCGGAGTGCCCAAGAATCGCCACAAATTCGCTTTTGCGGAATTCCAGATCTACACCCTTCAGCGCGTGAACGGTGCTTTCTCCTGCCGTATAATCTTTTTTGATCCCTAATAATTTGAGCATTTTGCTTCTCCGTATCCTTTTGCAAAGCGGTTGACACACTGAAAAAACTGCGGTAGAATGGCAAAGCTCAACAGGCCCACGTAGCTCAGCAGGATAGAGCACTCGCCTCCTAAGCGAGGGGTCGGAGGTTCGAATCCTCTCGTGGGTGCCAAGGAGACAGCGGCGTTTGTCCGCTGTCTTTTTCACTTCTACGCCGTCATGTGTCGCTGGAAATATCTTCGTCTTGTCTATCTCGGCCCCGGTCCGCTATAATTCCCTTGAGGTGATTGCATGAAACTGCGCAAAACCGTGCAGCGCATGCTGCGGATGCGCCCTTTGGCTTGGTACATATTCATCCGTTCCCTTCAATTGAGCTGTGCCCTCTTATTCGGCGCGATCCTGCTTCTTCTGCGCTGGGACGGTGACATGCAACGCTACTATACGCTGTATATGACCGCGCTGGCTCTCAATGAGACCGCTCAGTCTGTCCTGCTGCTGGGGGTTTTGCTTCCCGTTGTAGTGGAGGATCTTCAAAGCTGAAAAAACTCCTCCCTGCTCATCAGCGCATTCAGCACGTCCAGCATGGCGTCTGCGCTCAAAGCTTGTGGAAGCGCAAGGCTTTTCAGGAGCGCCTGACGCGCTTGAGCGCTGCCGCTCTTGCCGCTGAGACCCTTTGCATAGAGATCCGCCTTGCTGATCCGCTGCGTTCCGGGAAGCCCCTCTTCTCCGTCCATGCTTGCTCCTGCGCGGTGAAGCGCCTCCAGCAAAATCTGGGGACGCATCCCCTCCACCCCAAGCTTTCCCTCTCGCGAGGGGGAGCTTTTTCTTTTTTCTTTCCCGTACACCTCTGGTATATAGGCATGCTTCAGCTGCTGAGGCGGCACACAAGAACGGATAAAATTTCGGATCACAAAGCCCGCGCCGTCGGAATCTGTCAGCACGATCAGCCCATGCTTCTCCGCCACCACCCGCAGCAAGCGCTGTTTTTGTTTGTCGTTAAACACGCCAAAACCCGAGGTCTCCAGAATCAATGCGTCCACCACCTGGCTCAGCGCGTTTTTATCATAGCGCCCCTCCACCACAATGGCTTCCTTAACTCGATACATGTCCCTCTCCTGCCGCGATCCGAACAATCGCTTCTTTCAACAATTCCCTGTCATCAAGGCCACTGCTTTTGATGCGATAATCCGTTTCTGCGCATAATTCTACCGCACGCTGCAGCTGGTCCATGCTGAAGCCGCGCGCCGATTGCATCAGCTTTTTGGCAATAAACTCATGCTTGATGCCGCAGGCCTCCATCACATAGCTGCTGCCCAACTTTTCTTCCAGTGCCAGGCGCGCGGCATAGAGCTTACGCATCTGCACGCCCAGCATGGCCAGCATGGGAATCGGCTCGTTGCTTCTGTCTGCCAGAAGCTCTGCCAGGATGGCAATCGCCGTATTGTAACGCTTCTGCGAAATCTGGTCCGTCATGTCGAAAATGACCGCTTCCGGAATGTGATTTGCCACCGCTTCCACATCTGCCAGACTCACCTTTTCCTCCCTGGCATAGGCGGCCACTTTCTGAATTTCAGGAATCAGACCGCTCATCAGATCCCCACTGATGAAAATCAGGCGCTGCGCCGCTTCCAGATCGATACGCTTCCCCTCGGCAGCAAAGCGGCGGGAAATCCAGTCGATCAGCATACCCTGCGCCTGCTGGGAAAAGCGCAGCTCTACCGAAAGCTCCCGCAGCCGTTTGATCAGCTTGAGCCTTCCGTCCGGTTCAAATCCGGCGCTCTGCACCAGAACCACCGTGCAACAGTCCGGGATATCCTCCAGTACGCGCAGGCATCCCTCCGGGTCGCTGAGCTTATTCAGCTCCGCATTGCGGATCTCCACAAAGCTCCTGTCCGTGAGAAAAGGCATCGCGTCTACCGCCTGCCGCAGTAGCCGTGGCTCGAGATCCGGTCCATCCAGGCGTTTGTAGCTGAAGCTGTCCTCCCCTTCCGGAAGGCAGAGTTTTTTCAGCTTCGCCAAGTAGTCCTCCCGCAGATAGTCCTCCGGTCCCCAAAGCAGATACAGCTTCCTCGGCCCTTCCTCCTGCAGTCGGCGAACAGCAGCGCCATAGTTCAGTCTATTTTCCGTTTTCTCTGTTTTTCTCGCCATATTCCTGTCCTATCCGTATCACGACATTGCCGTGCAAATCTGTCCTATAGACATTATACCCGCACAGGCTCAGCCGTTCAAGTGTCTCCGCGTGCGGATGGCCATAGAGATTGTACCCCGTGCTGATCACAGCAGTCTCCGCACCGATTTCCCGCAACAGTCGAAGGCTGCTGGCGTCCGAGGCTCCGTGGTGCCCTACCAGCAGAAGCTCGATCGTTCCCGGCATGTGCGACTGCAGCCATGCCTCCTCCGCCTCTGCCGGCGCATCCCCGGTAGCCAACAAGTCATAGCTGCCCAAGGAAGCTCGGATCATGGCGCAGCGCCGATTGCCCGCGCCATCCAGCACCGGTGCATACATTGTAATGTGAAGTCCCTCCAAATCCAAGTCCAAATCCCTTTTCAGGATCAGCAGCTGCGTCCCCTGTCGCTGGGCTGCCATCTGAATGGTGTCGTACCATTCCATGTCTTCCCGATCCGGTGCCGGCATGACCAGCTGCTGCACCGGAAGCATCTCCAGCAGCAATGGTACGCCGTTGACATGATCCTCATGCAGGTGTGTGAGGAACAGAAGATCGATCTGCTTTCGCCCACAGGAGAGCAGATACCCGCCGACTGTTTCTCCGGCATTGTCCAGGCTCCATCGGTTTCCGCAGTCAATCAAAAGCGTCTTCTTCCCGGAGAAGACCGCTGTGCTTGCCCCCTGTCCCACGTCCAGCACAGTGATGACGCCAGGCTCGCGTTCATAGCTGACACGGGTCACCGTCAGCATAGCGGCCAACATGACGAGGGACATCGTCAAAGGCAGCAACAGCCGCCCTCTCCGCCGAGACAAGGTCAGCGCGCACAGGGCGAAGGCCATATAGCAGAATACGAGCCAGAGCAGCGCCAGGCTCTCACGCAGATAGACCAGGGCAAAAGGAATGCGGGAAACCAGTCTGGCTGTCAGCAGCAGAAATCGCGCCGGCCAAGCCAGCAGAAATGCCAAAGCCTTCGCCAAAGGCAGCGACAGCGCCGACAATCCGCAAGCCAGGTAGCCACCGCAAAAGCACACGGGTGCAGTCCAAAGGCTGATCGCCCCGGCCAACGGCGCAAGCACCGCCACATAGCCGAAATGCAGAGCCATCAGCGGCAGCACAAAGACCATCGTGCTGAGAGAAACCGCCACCACCCGCAGCGACGGCGCCAAGAGTCGTCCCAGAAGATTATCCGGGAGACGTGACTCCATCTGCTCCCAGATTGAATCGGAAAAGCACAAAAGACCTGCCATGGCCGCAAAGGACAGCTGCAAGCTCACGCTGGCCGCCGCATAAGGATTCTTCAGCAGAATCAGTGCCAGCGCCGCTGACAGAGACGTCAGCGGATCGTTTTCCCGCCGGACGAGAGGCGCCAAGAGCAGGAAAGACTGCATAATCCCCGCACGCACGGCCGAGGGGCTTGCGCCGCTTGTGAGGACAAACAACCAGATCAGCACCAAGCTGATCAACGCACTGCCTCGGCCTCTTCCCAGGATCAGCTGCAGAAACGCCGCCACATAGGCAATGTGCATGCCGGACACCGCCACGACATGCATCAGACCGGCTCTGCTCAGAGCGAGTCTCTGATCGGTTTCCTGATATAGCGATGTTTTATCGCCCAGCATCAGGGCTTTCATGTAGGCAGAGACATCCTCGGGAAACAGCTTGTCAATTCTCACGATCAATCTGTGATGCAGCCGCGCCGGAAAATCACGCAGTGTTCGGGCACGCTCCAGAATCAGCACCGGAGACTGGGTATTGATGGTCAGATACACATCCTTGGCCTTGTATCCGTCGTAGCTCTCTCCATAACGGACGTCCGCTGATTTCAGTCTGCCAGTAAAGCGCAAGCCCTGCCCCGGCTCGGCCAAGGCAATCCATTTTCCGCTGTCGTATACGATTGCCTCCAGGGGTGGCAGCTCTTCGCTCTCCAGACGAACCTTGACTCTGCAATAGTCTGAATAGGTCTGAGGATACTCCAATACCCGCGCGCTAATCTCCCGGCTCTCCCCTGACAAGGCAGCCGCCGGAACCACAGTCCGCTGGGCATGGAGATAAAACAGACCCAGTCCAAAGGACAACGCAAGCAGCGTAATCACCAGGCCGCGCATCCATTTCCGGTGCATCAGCGCCAGCATCGCGCCCGCAAGGGCCAAAAAGATCCCACAGGGCGCGACCCAGCCCAAAGGCAATATGTAATTGGCTGCGAAAATAGCCGTCGAAAAGGCTAGCGCCCCGATCGCAAGTTTCCTCATTCCGCTATCCGTCCGTTCTGATACGCAGACAGCCGCAGAGGTTCTGTCCTCTGCGGCTGATTACCTTCACACGATTTTTTCAGAAAGCTTAACGCCGCCGATGATGTGAAAATGCAGATGCATGACCGTCTGACCGCCGTCCGCCCCGCAATTGTTGATCACCCGGTAGCCGTTGGTAAGGCCCTCGGCCTTGGCAATTCGGGCGATGGCTTCAAAGCATTTGGCCACATGGACAGCGTTTTCCTCCGTGATCTGGTCCGCACTGTCAAGATGAACCTTCGGCACCACCAGGATGTGCACAGGCGCCTGAGGATTGATGTCCCGAAAGGCAAACACATACTCGTCCTCATACACCTTGGTGCTTGGGATCTCTCCGGCAATGATTTTACAAAACAGACAATTCTCCATGATCGTTAACCTCCTTACAGCTTTTCCGCCACGAAGGGCTCCACGGCCGCCAATGCGGCATCCAGCTTGGACACATCGTTGCCGCCGCCCATGGCAGAATCCGGCTTGCCGCCGCCCTTGCCGCCGGCGATGGCGGTGATGCTCTTGATAATATCTCCAGCGCGCAGGCCTCTGGCCACAGCGTCCTTGCCGCAGACACATTGGAAGGTAATCTTATCACCGTTGACGGCCGCCATTACGGCCACCACACCGCTGTCCTTGTCCCGCAAAGCATCGCCAAGTTTGCGCAGGGCGTTGGCATCTCCGTCGACTTTAACCGTCAGCACCCGCAAGCCGTCCAGCTCTTTTGCCGACTTCAGCATGCTGTCCGCGCCGCCGGCAGATTCCTTGTCTTTGTACTGCTGCAGCAGTCTCCGGGTTTCCCGCAGTTCCGCCGTTTGCTGCTCTACGCGTGCCTGCAAGTCACCGGGGCTCGCCTTAAACAGGGCCGCAACCGCCGCGATTGCATCCTCATCCTCCCGCAGCTGTCGCAGAGTCTGCAGGCCGGTGCTGGCTTCAATCCGCCTGACACCGGAGGCAACTGAGCCTTCGGAACTGATATGGAAAGCGCCGGCCATGGCCGTATTTTCCAGATGGGTTCCGCCGCACAGCTCCACGCTGTAATCGCCCATGTTGACCACGCGCACCTGATCGCCGTACTTTTCGCCAAACAGGGCCGTCGCACCGCTGTCTTTCGCTTCTGCCAGGCTCATCTCCCGCACATCCACCGGGTAGCCAGCCAGGACCGCGCAATTCACCGCGTCCTCCACCTTCCGGATTTGCTCTGCTTCCATGGCGGAAAAGTGGGTAAAGTCAAAGCGCAGGAAATCCGGCTCTACCAGGGATCCGGCCTGATGCACATGCTCGCCCAGAATATCGCGCAATGCCTGATGCAGCAGATGCGTGGCGCTGTGGGCGCGTCGGATGGCGTTGCGTCTCTGGGGATCGTAGGCCGCAATCACGCTGTCGCCCAGCTTCAGCGTCCCACTCTCCATGCGGCCGTAGTGCATGTACTTGCCGCCCTTGTTTTTCTGCACATCGCGTACCCGGAAGCAGGCGTTCTCCGTGCGGATACTTCCCTGGTCGGCCACCTGACCGCCCATCTCCGCGTAAAGGCTTGTCTGATCCAAAACCAGAATCGCTTCCGCACCGGCGGCGATCTCCTGGCGGAATTCTTCCTCCGCCACGATGGCCAGGATCTTGGCCTCCGTCTCCTGTCGATCATAGCCCACGAATCGGGTCTCCGGCATCTCCTTGCCAAAGTCGATCCCTGCCCAGCCCAGGTCTCCCAAGGCCGCCCTGGCCTTGCGAGCACGGTCACGCTGCTCCGCCATCAGGCTGCGGAAGCCCTCTTCATCCACGGTCATGCCCTCGTCCGCGCACATTTCCACAGTCAGATCAATGGGGAATCCGTAGGTATCGTAAAGCTTAAAGGCGTCGGCGCCGGAAAAGACGCGCTCACCCTGCTGCTTATGCGCATCCAGAAGTTCCGCAAAGATCCGCATCCCGGCGTCGATGGTTTTGGCGAAGTTTTCCTCTTCCGTGCGAACCACCCGGGTAATGTAGTCCTGCTTTTCCCGCAGTTCGGGGTATTGGCATTCATTCTCCCGCACCACCGTCTCGATCACCTGATACAAAAATGCCTCGTTGACGCCCAGCAGCTTGCCATGCCGGGCAGCCCGACGCAGCAGACGGCGCAGCACGTAGCCACGCCCCTCGTTAGAGGGCAGCACACCGTCGCAAATCATAAAGGTGGCGCTGCGGATATGATCGGTAATAACACGCAGAGACACGTCCATCTGGTGGCTCTGTCCGTAGAAGGCCCCGGTCAACTGGCTGACCCGGCGGGTAATGTTCATCACCGTATCCACGTCAAACAGGGAATCCACTCCCTGGCACACAACAGCCAGGCGCTCCAATCCCATTCCCGTATCGATATTCTTCTGGGCCAGGTCGCTGTAATGTCCTTCCCCGTCGTTATCGAACTGGGAAAAGACGTTGTTCCACACCTCAATATACCGGTCGCAGTCACAGCCAACCGTGCAGTCCGCTTTGCCGCAGCCGTATTTCTCCCCCCGGTCGTAGTAAATCTCCGAGCAGGGGCCGCAGGGGCCGGCGCCGTGTTCCCAGAAATTATCCTCCTTGCCGAAGCGAAAGATTCGCTCCGGCGCGATGCCGATCTCTTTGTTCCAAATCTCCCAAGCCTCATCGTCATCCACGTAGACAGAGGGATACAGCCGCTGGGGATCCAGCCCCACCCACTGCTCCGAGGTGAGAAACTCCCAGCTCCAGGCGATGGCCTCCCGCTTGAAGTAGTCGCCAAAAGAGAAGTTGCCCAGCATCTCAAAATAGGTGCCATGGCGGTCGGTTTTGCCGATGTTCTCAATGTCACCGGTGCGGATGCATTTCTGGCAGGTACATACCCGCCTGTGCGGCGGCTCCTGCTCTCCCTTGAAATAGGGCTTCATGGGCGCCATGCCAGAGTTGATCAGCAGCAGACTGGCATCGTTTTGCGGAATCAGCGGAAAACTGGGCAGGCGCAAATGATCCTTGCTCTCAAAAAAGCGCAAAAACATTTCCCGCAGTTCATTCAGGCCGTATTGTTTCATAGTCTCCTCCAAAAAAATAGACCTCCGCCCCGTACAGGGGCGAAGGTGAATTCGCGGTACCACCCTGATTTGCCGCAAGCGGCCTCTCAGCGCCTTTAACGCAGGCATACGGCCCGCTTTCACGGGCAGGCTCAGAAGTGGCTGTCTCGAGCGGACACAGGGCCTTACAGCAGCCGGCCCCTCTCTGCGCTGTCCCACTCTGACTCGCTTCGTCATCGCGTGTTTCATTGTATCATAGCCCGCGGATTTGTCAAGTGCTTGCCCATTCGCGCCCGTTCCCCTTCGCGCCACTTGGACGTTCAGCCATTCCGCTCCGTACTTTTTGCATTGAGATAAACCGCTTTCTTCCCCAACACATAATTAAGAATGATCACAATGACCTGCAGCACGTATTTGGAATAGACCGGATCGTAATGAAACAGCTCAACTGCGGCAATCAATCCAAAATAATCCACGAGCCCGGTAAAGCCTCTGGCAGCAATAAAGCGTGAAATCTCTCCCAGCAGTTCTTTCGTACTTGCACATTTGGAGCGAAAAACAAAGATCTTGTTCGTCACATAGGCAAACAGCTTTGCGCTCAGAATCGCAATCAGATTGCTGATTTGGTAATCCAGCAATGGCAACAGCAGACGATAGATTCCGATGTTGACAAGCGTTGTCAACGCTCCGAAAAAGACGTAGCGCAGCACCTCTCGCAAGCCTTCGCAAGCCTTCCCGTTTTTCAGCTGGAGGCTTTTGTCCGTACTGTTCTGGCTTTTGTTTGAACTGCGCATGGGTTTTCACTCCTCGCCTCACTTGCTAAATGATTGTTTTGATATGCTTTTCCTCATAGGACGCCCGAAAGCTTCGATCAATGAGCAAATTGCAGACAAACCCGAGAGAAATAAACTGAACGCCAACAACAATCAGCAGCACGCCCAGGGTAAGCAGCGGTCTGGTTCCAATCGATTGCCCAGCCAAACGCAGAATCGTCAAATACAGGCAGATGAGCGCGCCGGCGAAGGCGCTTAACACGCCCGCGCGCCCGAAAAAATACATGGGTCGGTCTGTATAGCGCAGAAGAAACACGGTCGTCAGAGAATCCAGCAAGCCGTTCATATATCGCTCTATGCCGTATTTTGACCGTCCATGCTCTCGTTTTCTGTGATTTACCGTGATTTCGGTAATGCGGAAGCCATATCGATGGGCCAGAACCGGGATATAACGGTGAAGCTCTCCATACACATCCAATGCCTGGACAAGTTCTCGGCGGAAGCATTTAAAACCGCAGTCAAAGTCATGCAGGCGAAATCCGGCCATCTGAGAAGTAACGACATTAAAAAGCTTGGAAGGCAAACGCTTTTCAAGCGGGTCCTTGCGGTTCTTCTTCCAGCCCACCACCATATCATAGCCCTCATCAATCTTTTGTACAAAACGGACAAATTCCGCCGGATCATCTTGCAAGTCGGCGTCTATCGTAAAAACGAGATCTCCCGTCGCATGACGGAAGCCGGCCTGCAGCGCAAGTGATTTTCCGAAATTTCTCCGAAAAGAAATCAAATGCACTTTCGGATCTTTTTCATGGAGCGATAGGATTACCTGCTCTGTATCATCCGTGCTGCCATCATTGATAAACCAAAGCTCATAATCGCCGCACTGGCCTGCGCTGCGCATATGCTGGATACCATCAAGGATTTCCTGATACAGCTGTATCAACGATTCCGTTTCGTTATAAGCCGGAATCAGCACCGACACTTTTCTCTCTTCCTTTTTCATGTCCCTGTATCCTCCGTTGTATCTGGTGTGCTGTCCGGATCGGCCTCATCGTAAAACATATAATAAGCATTAAATTTTCCTGCCCCTACGGATCTAAAAAGCCATCTCACCCTGGCTTCCGGAAAGGTATCTAAAAGCTCCTCTGCTACAACATTTGATCTTTCAGTAGAATCGCAGCCGATATACAACAGTAAGTTCTCCGCTTTATTGAATTCTTTTGCGATATTCTCGATATTTTCCACACTGGTTGTGTAGGTAGAAGGTGACAGTGTCAAATAGGGAGTCATACTATTGACCCTGTTTTTGCTTTCTAACAAAACACACGCTCGCGTACCTGAATACGCTTCCAGTTGCTGCACGTTCTCATTCATACCCGGATAGAGATACAGTATACCGAGCCCCCGATAGCCCAACAACTCAAGCACCAGAAGAAAGACCGCCGCAATGGCCCAAATGCCTTTTCCCTTGTCCTGAAAACATGCCGCCAGCCCCACCGGAATGGCAAGGGAAATCACAACAATCCCCGGGAACAGATTCATGACATATCGGACCGTTTGGAGTGGAGCAATTGCGACAATAACCAGCATCGTACATCCGCAGCAAAAAAGGATTTGTAGAATCTCCAGTACGCCCAAAGAAACAACACGGGATTCATGTCCGGCAACGGATTCCCCAGTCTCCTCCCCCGGCCTGCGCCCGCAGTCAAGCTGCCCGCTCATCGACTTTTTCTGCCCGCGATCGTTCGATCTCAAACAGCGAAACAATCTCCCCACAACGGCGCACAGGAGCAAAAGCCCAAGGAAAAGGACAAAAAGCTTCGCCTGTGAGCCAAACAGGCAGCGGCTTTCGATGCTGAGATAGTCTCGCAAATGGGGGAGAAAGGCAGATCGATCCGCGGCGCTCTCGATGGCCTGCCGACCACGGCTGCTGTGTAACAGGTCGTAGATCAGCGACGGGCAGATCATAAAGTCAAGCAATATTGTGACACAGGTAAAACATACATAGTGTATCGCGTGTCTCCACTGCCGGTAATACAGCAGCGCAACGGCAGAGAATAGACAAACAAAAAAAGCAAAAATCAGAAAATAGTACTGGGTCAGCGCACCGGCTAAAAGCGTAGCCGAAATGGCAAAGCAAATCGGAACGCTCCGCCTTGGTTCCCATCGCCTGATGATAACGCTCTCAAAATAGACGCTGTGAAGATAGAGAAGGAGTGTAGAAAAGAATGTCAGCATCATGTACATCCGGAGAAAAACGACTGTTTCAACAGCGCCAATGCTGATTCCATATATCACTAAAGAGGCCATCGAGATAGCCCGGTTTTTAAAAACTCTTTTGCTCAGCAAATAAAAGACAAATAACTGTAAAACAAAAAAGATCAAATTGACTGTAAGCGCACTCCATCGGCTAAAGCGGTTCTGGAAAAACAAAGAGCTTACAAGCTCAAACACGACGAAAAAAAGCGGCGGATGTGCATGATTGATTTTGGCAGTATTCCATGCACCGACCAGATCAAAGGCTTCCTCCTCCGAAACAATTAAAAAATCTTCCCAAAAAGAAGCGTCATGCCAATTATTCAGAAAACCCGGAACCTTTTCCGGCCTGACATTGCTTGGGCTGCAGATCTGCGCGTAAGAAAACATTTCATCGATATGAAAACCTTCTTTCTTACTGGCCCAGTATATCGCGTTAGCTGTCAGCGCAATAAGGACAAGCAACAGAAAGATCCATTCACCAACATGTACAGCCTTAGCTCTTTGCTTTTGCATGATTCCCCCTGTAATAGACCAAGTATTTCTACCCTTCTTATAGCTTATATATTACACAATCGCAATTGTTTTTTCAAGAACGCTGCATTAAATTGTCGTCTCCCTGCGTTGATTTCCTTTGAGAAAGCTTCAGCCTCTCCCTCCGCATCATGTCTTTTTGCATAAAAGCACCGTGGCGCCATCGGTGCCACGGTGCTTTGGTACGCCCGGCGGGACTCGAACCCACGATCTTCGGCGTCGGAGGCCGACATTCTATCCAACTGAACTACGGACGCATATGACCTTTCGGTTTTTCACAGCTGGATTATACAACAGTGCAGCACAAATGTCAAAGGGATAATCAAAAAATGTGCGACGCACAAACGGAGGCAGTTTTAAACAAACACTAGCTCTCCGAAAAACGCATTGCCCGTCACAGCGGGCAATGCTCACGTTCCCGATCCGCTTCACTCCCGGGATCTATCCAAAGGCAGTCCCTCCCGGTACACCGCAAGCGCCATATCCAGCAGCGGCAGTGCCGCCACTGCGCCGCAACCTCCCTCCAGGCTTAGATCCGCAGAAAGCAGCGGCTGCAAGCCAATGGCTTCCAAAAGCAGCGCTCCCACCGGCTCCGGCGAAAGCTGGCTGGCAAGCATGACCGCCCCAGCTGACGGGGAGAGCCGGAGCGCGCAGAGCGCCGCAGCCGCGCTGGCCACACCGTCAATCAGCACCGGACGGCGGCAAGCGGCCGCCCCCAGAAAGGCGCCGCAGCTGGCCGCCAAATTCAGCCCGCCCACTTTTGTCAGCACGTCAAGCGGATCCGAAGCGTCCGGCCTGTTCACCGCAATGGCACGGTCGATGCGTTCTGTCTTTTTGGACAGAGCCGCCCGGGAAAGTCCGGCGCCCCAGCCGGTAACAGAAGCCGCCGGCAGATCCATCATCACCGCGGCCACAGTTTCGGCAGCCGTCTCACTGCCTTTGCCAATCTGGCCGACGGCCAAAATGTCCGCCTCCTGCACCATGGCCAGTCCGGCGCCCGCCCGGATGGCGGAGAGGCATTCCTCACGGCTCATTGCGGGTCCGCGAGTGATATCTCCCGTGCCGTTGCGAATCCGACAGCTGACCAAGCCCTTGCAGCCGGCAAAATCCCAAATCCCCATATCCACCGGCTGCACCCGGCAGCTCACAGATCTGGCCATGATGTTTAAGGGATTCTCTCCACTGGCCAAAGCTCTGGCCTCGGCTGCCGTGGCATCATCGCGCCGCCGAGTCAGGCCGTGCCGCTCCGTTGCGTGATCCGCGCAGAAAACCAGCAGCGAGCGGCGCCTCAGCTCCGGCACGGCGTCATCTGTCAACGCCGCTATACGAACCACCGCTTCTTCCAAAGCGCCCAGACCATATGGCGGATTGAACAGTGCGTCCCAGCGCGAACGCGCCGTGGCAGCAGCGTCCATATTGGGCTGCGGGATGTTGCTGAGAAGTTGTTGCAATTCCATCTTTTCCTCATTCCTGCGCCGCAAGAACTCATGTCGATCAAAGGCGCTTTCCCGTTTGTTCTCTACTGAATTTCATTATAATACGCAAGGCTGAGTCTTGTAAACAAGAAGTTCTTCACATGGCCATGCGCAAATAATGGTTTTCAAACGCGAAAAAATATGCTAAAATATCAATGTATTGTGTGTCCCGACACCTCTGCTATGCGCTATTTTTCTCACGCGGGACACACTGCCATGCAAGGCAGCCGCCGTTTCCGGCGACTGCGCAATAACTGCAAAGGATTCGAAATTGCTATGAAATACACCCGTTTTTTTCATA
>CACZSJ010000043.1 GCA_902783825.1 Oscillospiraceae bacterium
ATCGGCAAGATCAACGGCGTTCTTTCCCAGTACGGCATCGCCTCCGTGGAAGAGGCGCGCGAGATCTGTAAAGCCGCCGGCTTCGATCCCTATGAGATTGCCAAGGGCATCCAGCCCATCTGCTTTGAGAACGTCTGCTGGGCCTACTGCGTGGGCGCGGCCATCGCGCTCAAGTCCGGCGCGAAGAACGCCGAGGAGGCCGCCCGCGCGATCGGCATCGTGCGCAACGCCAACAAGGTGCGCAAACAGCCCCTGCGCGTCATCCTCAACGGTCTGGGCAAGGACGCCGCGCAGATCATTTCCCGCATCAACGGCTTCACCTATGTGCAGACCCAGTTTGACTACTTCACCGGTGAGCTGAAAACCGTCCGCGAGATTCCCTACTCCCAGGGCGAGCGCGCCGAGGTGCGCTGCTACGGCGCCGATGATGTGCGCGAGGGCGTCGCCATCATGCACGCCGAGGGTGTGGACGTCTCCATCACCGGCAACTCCACCAATCCCACCCGCTTCCAGCACCCGGTGGCGGGCACCTATAAGAAGGAGTGCGTGGAGCAGGGCAAGAAGTACTTTTCTGTTGCCTCCGGCGGCGGCACGGGCCGCACGCTACATCCGGACAACATGGCCGCCGGCCCCGCCTCCTACGGCATGACCGACACCCTGGGCCGCATGCACTCCGACGCGCAGTTTGCCGGCTCCTCCTCCGTCCCCGCGCACGTGGAGATGATGGGCTTTTTGGGCATGGGCAACAACCCCATGGTGGGCGCGACTGTGGCGGTGGCAGTGGCGGTACAAAACAGTCTGAACGCATAAGCCCTATCCTGCGAAAAACACGACAGGGACCGTCCCGCAAGACCGTCCCCGCAAAAAGGGGCGGAGCCAGCTTTGGCTCCGCCCCTTGTCTGTTGTATGGTCAGATAATCCAGCTGTCCTCGCTCTCGGATTCCAGCTCGCTTTCCCGCTGCTTGAGCTTGGCCAGATCTTCCCGCAGGGCGGCAAGCTCCGCGCCGATCGGGTCCACCACGTTGACCTGATCCACCTCGGCCACATAGTCCACCCTGTGCCCGTCCACCTGCACAATCTTGGCGGGTATGCCCACTGCCGTGCAGTTTTCCGGGATGGGGCTGAGAACCACGGCGTTGGCTGCCACGCGGCTGTTGTCCCCCACCGTGATGGGCCCCAGGACCTTCGCGCCCGTACTGACCAGCACGTTGTTGCCAATGGTGGGATGGCGCTTGCCCACGTCCTTGCCGGTGCCGCCCAGGGTCACCCCATGGTAAATCAGGCAATCGTCCCCAATCTCCGCCGTTTCGCCGATTACAATGCCCATACCGTGGTCGATCACCAGGCGTTTGCCGATCTTGGCGCCGGGATGGATCTCAATGCCGGTGCGGCGTCGGCTGGCCTGGGAGATCAGGCGAGCCAGAAACTTCATGTCGTGCTCATAGCACCAGTGGGCTTTGCGATGGCTGCACACCGCCTTGATGCCGGGATACAGCAGCAACACCTCCAGCGTGCTGCGGGCCGCCGGATCCCGGGCCTTATAGGCGGCAATGGTCTCTCGTAAATCCTGAAACATGCTGATGTCTCCTTTTTTCCTTTTCTTTCTATCGTATGCAAAAGGAGCTACATCGGCGTGCACGCTGCATGATTTCAAACCTCCGGACAAAACAAATCCCTGCCTCAGCTGCAGGACAGCGAGATTATACTCTATCTCGCTCTCCCTGTCAACCGACGCTTTTCCTTCGTCCGGAGGCATTCTCCGTCTTGCAAAAGCCCTTGGCCGATGCTATAATTTCCCTGTGTTATGATGATGGAGGCCATACCATGAACGTATTTAAGCGGATCCTTACGATCCTACTCAGTTTTGCCTTTGTAGGCTTTTTGATTTTGAGCTCCGCTTCTCCCTTTATGCAGCGGCGCTCCCAAGCAGGCCAGGCTGCGCCGGCAAGCGCGCCCGCCCAAGGGACGCCTGCGCCCAGCGCCGCGCCCGACACGGCGATGCTCGATTTCATCGGCGGCAGCGTCCCGGAGGACGCCACACAGATCGCCATGGTTTTGCAGGCGGGAGAGACCGCCCTGCTGGACCGTTTGCCCGCGCTGGAAGAAGCGGACCTGCGAGGCAGCTCCAATGTGGAGGAAATCTGCCAATGGGCGGCCACCCGCCCGGAGGTGAAGGTCCTCTACAGCGTATCGCTGCCCAACGGCGTGACCGTGGATAACGACGCGGACAGCGTCAGCCTGGCCGGTATCTCTGCCGAAGAGGCCGAACCGGCCCTGGCCACCCTGGCCTTTCTGCCCGCTCTGCGGCAGATCGATCTGGGCGTCGGCAGCGAGATGGCCGCTCTGTCCGGCTCTCAGATCGCTTCCCTGCGGCAGCAATTCCCCGAG
>CACZSJ010000044.1 GCA_902783825.1 Oscillospiraceae bacterium
CCTGTGGACAAAGTCCGCGGAAAACAGCTTGTTCCAGGGCGCGGGCGAAGTCAGGCTGTACAGATGCTCCAGGTCAAACGCATTGAACGGCTGTTTCTTGACTTCCTCAAGATTCAGCATCCGAGGCATCGTTCGATAGTTTCCGGATTGCGTGTGGAAACTGTCCGCCCCGCAGAGGCAGATGTCGGCATGCAGGGCGCTCGCCTGCCGGTACAGCTCCTCCAGCATATTCCGCTCAAAGAAATCGTCCGCGTCCAGAAAGAGATAGTAGTCCCCTCGAGCCAGATCCATCCCGTGGTTGCGTGCCACGCCGGCGTATTGGTTTTTCTGAGACAGAACCTGTACCCGCGGATCCTTCCGCTCATATTCCCGGAGAATCTCCAAGGAGCAGTCGGTAGAACCGTCGTCCACGCAGATGATCTCGATTTCCCGAAGCGTCTGCTCCACCACGCTGTCCAGGCACTGGCGCAAATACACCTCCGCATTATAGACCGGGATGATTACGGAGATCAAAATCTTATGATGCATCGTCGTCTCACTTTCTGGCCATCAGAATGGGGCTGCAAAACGCCTGACCTAGCCTTTCCCCCTTAGCTTTCCGCTTCGGCCAGCAGATAGTCTACCACCCGCTCCACGGAGTGCCCGTCGCAGGCGGAGAACATGCGTTGCCGGAACGCTTCCATAGGCGTATAGTCATACGCATCCAAGTGCTGCAAGCGGTCGACCAACTGCTCAACAGTGGACACCACCGGCGCAAACAGATAGCTGCTGAAGGCACAGGCGTTCATGGACATGGATGGCGCCTGAATCATTCTTTCGTAATCAAAGGCCGTGGAAAAAACCGGCTTGCGGAGGATGGCCGACTCGAAGAAGGAGTCCCGATAGTCGCCCACAATCACGTCCGCCAGCACCATCATCTCCCGTGGGCTCAGCTCTCCCCGCATCTCTTTGCAAAAGGAGGCGTCCCCCATTTGATTGGAAAGCGCCAGGCGGCTGCGCTGGTCGGCATTGAAGCTGAGCAACACCGCGTACTCACCGCCCAGCCGCTCCTGCAGCAGCTCCAGATCCAGCAGCTTTGCCCAGCTTTCGCAGTCCTGCCGATAGCGAAGCGTGGGCATATACAGCAGGAGCTTCCTGCCCTTGGACGCGGGAAACACCCGGTACAGCTTTTCGGCTGCCTGTCGGCGGAAGCTGTCGCTGAAAAACACGTCGGTCACGCAACTGCCCAGCAGCGAGCAGTCCGTCTTATGGCTGTTGCTGAACAGCCGCCGAAATTCCGGCTCCCGGGCGGGCGCGGGAATCTGAATGGCCGCAATATCGTTGACGCTTCGCATGCTGTCGTATCTCTGCCGCCACTTCAAAAAAGCCGTGGAAGCCAGGCCGTTGTTGTACAGCTGGAAGGGTGTGTTGGGCAACAGAATCTCCCGGGTCTCGGGACGCAGCCGCGTCTTGCACAGCAGGCCAATCGGCTCTGTAACCAAAAGATAGCGGGCCCGCGCCAGTTGCGCGGCCAAAAGCTCCGGATTTTTCCAATTCCCGCTTTTGAGCAGAACGGTCTTGACCCGGAAGCGGTTTTGCTCCTTCAGCGCCGCCTGCAGCAAAAGCAGCGCATGATGAGACAGGCTCCGGCTGTCGGACAGGATCAGGATCAGATCCTCCACCGGGCAGGCCGCCGCCTTTTCATAGGCCTCGCGGAAGGCCTGCGCCCGGGCGCTCAGATCCCGGTAGCGCTCCTCGTACATCTGGTTTTCCTGCTGCTCTCGCTCACTGAGCAGGCGCCCGCTGTCCACCGGATCTCCGGGCAGAATCTGATACATGCTCCGATACTGCTTCTGCACAGGCTCGGAGGAGCGTGTCAGAGACATGGGCACGCTGCTGGTGACCTTCATGGTATCCCGTGGCAGCTCTCTCTTCTGGAACTGGCGGAGCCGTTCTTCCGTGTAGGCCGGCGCGTATTCCCTCCTGCTTCCGTACACGGCCACCGCGTCCTTGAGTGAGCCGATCCGCTCGGCAAGCTCCGGATTTTGCAGATTGTCCCGGTAGTAGTCGTACACAAAATCGTGCAGCATACGCCCGGTATCCTCCGGGTGCTGCAGCCCCAGCCCCACGTAAGCCCGGGCCAACTCCGGCAGCAGCTCCTCCATAGAGGCAAACAGCTCCGGATCGTAGCTGCTGGGCAAAAGGACCGGCCGGATTTCTCCTTCCTGCCACTGATAGTCGCGGACGCTCTTATAGGGCATGTTGGCAAAGATTGCCTCCATAAACAGCGGCCGGGAGGTCTCCGTGGTGTAATGGTAGCGGATCGCATGGCCCA
>CACZSJ010000045.1 GCA_902783825.1 Oscillospiraceae bacterium
TGGCACAATCAGATTCAGTTCAAGTCAGGCGCATTTTGTGCCTGGGAGATTCCAATACCTACGGTTACGATCCGCGATCCTATCTGGGCTCCCGCTATGACGAGCAAGTCCGCTGGACCGGACGGCTGCAGCGGAAGGATCGGGAGATCATCAACGGCGGGGCGAATGGGGCGTCCGTTCCGCATCCGACGATGCTGCCCGGATTGCTTGACTGGGTTCAAAGCAAACAGCCCTTGACGGCCATCACCGTCATGCTGGGCAGCAACGATCTGCTGCTGGGCGACTCGGTGGAAGCCGCGACAGAGCGCATGGAGGCGCTGCTGCGCCGCCTGTTGGAACAGGTGGAGCGAGAGCAGCTCTTGCTGTTGGCGCCGCCGACGATGCAGCTGGGAGACTGGGTGCCGAATCCGGGCTTGGTAGAAGCGTCCCGCCGGCTGGCGCACCGCTACGAGGCATTGGCAAGTCAGCTGCAAATTCCCTTTGCCGACACAGGGAAGTGGGGGATCGATCTGTGCTTTGACGGCGTGCATTTTTCTCCCGCCGGGCATGAGCGCTTCGCCGAAGAACTGGAAAAGCTGCTGGAAAAAATGGGCTGGTGACGCAGAGAAAAACACCGCCGTTTCGTATGGGGTATAGTCTTCTCTTTCCGAGGAATACTATATCCAAAGACACGAAAGGCGGTGATCCTGTGATTGAACAGGATACGATCCGACTCCTGCGCGAGTGCGACGCAGGCGTCAAAATGGGCGTCAGCTCTATCACAGAAGTAATGGACCACGTCCGTGACCCGGGCCTGAAGGACAGGCTGTGCGGCTGTCAGAGGGAACACGCGCTGCTGCAGCGGGACATTCAGAAGCAGCTGAATCGGTTTCACGACAAGGGAAAAGATCCCAATCCTCTGGCGGAGGGCATGTCCTGGATGAAAACCAATGCGGAGCTTCTGCTCAAGGGCAGCGATCAAACCATCGCTTCGCTGATGACCGATGGCTGCAACATGGGGATTAAATCGCTCAATCGCTATTTGAATGAGTATCAGGCTGCGGATGAGCACTCCAAGGATGTGGCAAAACGACTGATCCATCTGGAAGAAAAGCTGACAGAAGATCTGCGCAGTTACTTGTGAAACGGAAGAAAGACCCGACCCTGTGGCCGGGTCTTTCTTCCGTTTCTGCATGCTTCCGATATGGGCTTGTGGGGGACGGTGGCCAGCGGACGTACCACGCCCCCTGTGTTGCTGCGGCAACTCTGTGCACGACATGGGGGAGAAATGTGAGAGAATACGGGTAAATCCGACGGCATTTTCTCTCCAAATCAAGAAGGAAAGTCCCGACAAGAACCTTGCAAAATGCTATGATATACAGTATAATCGCTCTATAAAAGCAAAGGCGTGGATTCCCCAAAATTACAAATACAGGAGTGATAGCTTTATGGCAGAACTGAGACCTAAAATAGTCAAACTGTGTCATATCATCGGCGGCTTAACTGGTGTGGTCAACAAGATTGACGAAAACGCGCCGGAGTATTATTGCCTGGCCGATATCCTCACGGACGAAGAGGCCGATGTAGCCATTGCCGCAGGGCTTCGCAAGGAGCGTACGGCGGAGTGGCTGGCCAAAAAGGTCGGCAAACCGGTGGACGAGGTTGAAAAGATTGCCAAGCGGCTGGCCTGGATCGGTGTATTTCGCTGTACATACGACAAAGAAGCCGGCGTGGATCAGTACTTCATGCAGATCTTTGCCCCCGGCATCATGGAGATGCTGGTCAACAACCAGGAGCTTCTGGATACCCACCCCGAGGTGGGTCGGGCATTCGAGGAATATACTCGCATCCGGATGAAGACCATGAGCCCGCTGATCCCCAACGGCTATGGCTTGATGCGTGTCGTCCCGGTGGAGAGTGCGATCAAAGATATCCCCGACGTGCACGATTATGAGAGGCTTTCCTACTACCTCAACAAGTACGATATTTTCTGCGTTTCTCCCTGCTCCTGCCGTGCTTCCCGCAGCTCCATCAACGACGGCTGCGGCCATTTGGCGGAGGAGATGTGTCTGCAGATGGGCAAAGGGGCGGAGCATTATATCCGCACCGGTCGCGCCCGTCAGATCAGCCGTGAGGAGGCGCTGGAGATCATCCATCGGGCCGAGGAAAACGGCCTGATGCACGACATTCCCAACATTGAGGAGGCCGGCGAAAGCGCCGCCATCTGCAACTGCTGCGCCTGCGCCTGCTTTGGCTTGCGTGTGGGCCTGATGTTCGGCGCCCGGGACGCCATCCGCTCCAACTTCCAAGCGGAGGTGGACGAGGCCAAGTGTGTGGCCTGCGCCCAGTGTGTGGAGGTCTGTCCCGCCAATGCGCTGAAGCTGGGGCAGAAGCTGTGCACCACGGTCAATATCGCCCCGGCCAGCTATGTGAAGCTGTCTGAGCATTTGGTTTCCAAAGAAGCCTGGAATCCGGATTACCGGGAGAACCGGGAAGACACGTTGCCCAGTGGCACGGCGCCCTGCAAGGTGGCCTGTCCCGCCCACGTGCCGGTTCAGGGCTATCTGAAGCTGGCGGCCCAGGGACGGTACACCGAGGCGCTGGAGCTGATTAAGACTGAGAATCCGCTGCCGGCCGTGTGCGGACGTATCTGCAACAAGCGCTGCGAGGCGGAATGCACCCGCGGCGGTGTGGATGAAGCGGTGGCCATTGACGAGGTCAAGCGCTTTATCGCGGATCATGACCTCAACAGCGAGACCCGCAGTGTGCCCAAGATGGTCAATCAGACGGGCAAGCCCTTTGAGGAGAAAATCGCCATCATCGGATCCGGCCCTGCCGGACTGAGCTGTGCTTACTATCTTTGTAAGCAGGGCTACCGGGTCACAGTGTTTGACCGCAACCCGGTGCCCGGCGGCATGCTGACCCTGGGGATTCCCAATTTCCGGCTGGAAAAGGACGTGCTCAATGCGGAGATCGACATCATCCGGGAGATGGGCGCGGAGTTTCGCTGCGGCGTGGAGGTGGGCAAAGACGTCACCATCCAGCAGCTGCGCGAACAGGGATATAAGGGCTTCTATCTGGCCATCGGCGCGCAGAAATCCAGCCCCCTGGGCATTCCGGGTGAGGAGCTGAAGGGCGTGTTCGGCGGCGTGGATTTCCTGCGGCAGGTCAATCTGGGCAAGAAGCCAAGAATCGGCAAGAGGTGCGCGGTGATCGGCGCGGGCAACGTGGCAATGGACGTTTGCCGCACGGCGATTCGCCTGGGCGCGAAGGACACCTATATCATCTACCGTCGCTCTCAGGCGGAAATGCCGGCGGATCCAGAGGAAGTGGCAGAGGCGATGGAAGAGGGCGTGCAGTTCCGCTTCCTGAACGCCCCGGTGGAGATTCTGGGAAAAGACGGCAAGGTAGCCGGCTTGAAGGTGGAGATCATGGAGCTGGGAGAAGCGGACGAAAAAGGCCGCCGCAAGCCCGTGGGCACCGGGAAGTTTGAGACGCTGGAGCTGAGCTCGGTCATCGGCGCCATCGGACAGCAGGTGGATTGGGGGACGCTGGATCTTGGCGCCTTGGTCAAGAGTCCCAAGGGAAGCGCGGAGGCGGACAGTCTGACTTACCAGAGCGCCGAGCCGGATATTTTCGTGGGCGGCGACGTGTATACGGGGCCCAGCTTTGCCATCAATGCCATCGCGGCCGGCAAGGAAGCCGCCATCTCCCTGCACCGCTACGTGCATCCCGGTCAGACGCTGACCATGGGACGCGACCGGAGGATCTACCGTGCGCTGGATAAGGAGCATGTGCAGCTGAGCGTGGGCGGCTTCGATAAGGAGCATCGCCAGGTGCGTGGCTACAACGCGGAAAAGGCCAA
>CACZSJ010000046.1 GCA_902783825.1 Oscillospiraceae bacterium
CAGTCTATTTCTGTTGCACTTGTCCGAGGGTTACCCCTGGCGGGCGTTACCCGTTATCCTTGCCCTGTGGAGCCCGGACTTTCCTCACGCACAGGTTTTCACCATGTACCCGCGGTCGCTCGGCCTGCTCACGTTTTTGTATTCTATCCATTTTCCCTGAGTAAGTCAACAAATTTCTTGTAAACGAGTGCGATGCGCTATATAATGTAAAGACAAATAGGAATCGAGGCGATAGGATTGACCCTGCATCAATATGTTGACTCTCTGAAGAATAAAACAATCGCTGTGATTGGAATCGGCGTAAGCAATACGCCGCTGATTGAACTACTCTGTCGCAACGGCTGTGACGTGACAGCCTGTGATAAACGAAGCCTTTCCCAGATGGAAGGAGAGGGGGAGCGCCTTCTCTCTCTGGGGGCAAAGCTGAAACTGGGCGAGGATTATCTGAAAGATCTGGATCAGGACATCATTTTCCGCACCCCCGGACTCATGCCCTTTGACCCTATGCTGGAAGCGGCAGCAGAGCGCGGCAGTCTTCTCACCTCGGAGATGGAGCTTTTTTTCTCTCTGTGCCCGTGCAGGATTTTTGCCGTAACTGGAAGCGATGGCAAGACCACCACGACTACCATCATTGCCGAGCTTTTAAGATCCGCCGGATACACCGTGCATCTGGGGGGGAATATTGGCCACCCGCTGCTCACTGAACTGCCTTCGATTCGGGAAGAGGATATCGCGGTTCTTGAGCTGAGCTCCTTCCAGCTTCACAGCATGCAGTGCAGGCCGGACGTGGCGGTTATCACCAACATCTCGCCCAATCATTTGGATAAGCACAAAGATTATCAAGATTATATCGATGCCAAGCGCAATATTTTTATCTCCCAGCATCCTTTGGACCGGCTGGTGCTGAATTTCGATGACCCACAAACTCCATATTTCATGGCCTCTGCCGCAAGTCACGTGTCCTTCTTTTCAGACCGATCTGAAATCCCAGAGGGGGCACTGGCAGAAAACGGTGAAGTATTCTGGTGTTTCGACGGTGTCCGGGAGCGGATCATGTCAGCCGGTGATATCAAATTACCAGGAGAGCACAATCTGCTTAACTATCTTGCCGCGTTTACCGCAGTAAGGGGATATGTCAGTGCAGAAATCTGCAGACAGTTTGCCGTCAATTTCGCAGGCGTAGCGCATCGTCTGGAGCATGTACGTACGCTGCATGGTGTCAGCTATATCAACGACTCCATCGGTTCCAGCCCCTCCCGTACCATCGCAGGGCTGCGTGCCATGAAAGAAAAGCCCATTGTAATCGCCGGTGGCTATGATAAGCAGATTCCTTTTGACAGCTTGGGTGACGCGCTGTGTCAATATGCCAAGCGAGTGATCCTAACGGGAAATACAGCCAGTAAGATTCACACCGCGATTCGTCATTCCTCATTATATCCTGAGAGCGGCCTGCTTGTTCAGGAGATAGAGGATTTCGCAGATGCGGTACACGCTGCCGCTGCATATGCTGTGGCCGGCGATATTGTGCTGCTTTCTCCGGCCTGCGCCTCCTTCGATCGCTTTAAAAACTTTGAAGAGCGCGGCAACACCTTCAAAAAAATCGTGATGGAGCTACAGTGAGTATGACTATCTCAGAAATCAAACCAGAAGTCTTCGAAATGGCCAGCCGCGCACAGAACCGTTGTCAGGATCGTTTCCGGCAAATTGATCGGATCGCGGAGACCAACACCTTCCGTGTAATGGAAGCGTTTCAGGCTCAACGCGTTTCAGAGAGCTGCTTTGCGGCCACGACAGGCTACGGATATGACGACATGGGCAGAGAGGTCCTGGATCGGATCTACGCGCAGGTTTTTGGCAGTGAAGCCGCTCTGGTTCGTCTGGGCTTTGTAAACGGGACACATGCCCTAACAGCCGCGCTGTTTTCCTTAGCGAAACCCGGGGAAATCATTTTATCCGCGACCGGCAGTCCTTACGATACATTGCGCAGTGCCATTGGAACCAGTGGAGATGGCTTTGGTTCTTTGAAATTTTATGGCATCCGCTATGACCAGGTAGAGCTTACGCCGGATGGCTCTCCCGATTATCCGGCGATTCAAAAAGCCGCGGCCAATCCATTGGTTGCCGGTGTGATCCTGCAGCGATCTCGCGGATATGAGGCGCGTAGAGCTTTGCGGATCGAGGAAATCAAAAAAATTTGTGAAATCATACGGCAAGTCAATCCCCGCGCCAACATTATGGTGGACAACTGCTACGGCGAATTTACGGAGACTCTTGAGCCCACCCACGTAGGCGCGGATTTGATTGCCGGATCTTTGATTAAGAATCCAGGTGGAGGCATTGCCCCATCCGGTGGATACGTTGCTGGAAGAGCCGACTTGGTGGAACGTGCCGCAACGCGTCTAACCAGTCCCGGAATCGGAGGTGAATGCGGTGCGAGCCTCGGTTACAACCGGCAGCTGTTCCAAGGTTTGTTCCTGGCGCCGCACGTTGTGGCTCAGGCTTTGAAGACTGCGGTTTTCTGTGCGGCCATGATGGAGGAGCTTGGCTTGGAAAGCTCTCCGGGGGTGGAGGAGTCCCGCTCGGATATCATCCAAATGGTCAAGCTGGAAAACCCTGAACGGATGAAGCGTTTTTGTCAGGGGATTCAGTCCGGGGCACCGGTGGACTCCTATGTTACACCGGAAGCCTGGCAGATGCCCGGTTATGATTGTCCGGTCATCATGGCAGCCGGCGCCTTTATCCAAGGTTCATCCATCGAA
>CACZSJ010000047.1 GCA_902783825.1 Oscillospiraceae bacterium
ACCTCTTTTGGTGGTTGCGGGGGAAGGATTCGAACCAACGACCTCCGGGTTATGAGCCCGACGAGCTACCAGCTGCTCTACCCCGCGGTATGCAATTGAGCTTAAGTATAATAACACAGCCACGGCGCTTCGTCAAGCCCTGAAAACAAATTTTCCGGTAGAGGGGGGAATTGTTCGAATTCCGGTCCGGTCTAACGCCGGTGGGCGGCAGGGAAGGAAGAGAGGGAGGCGCTACCACGACCGCGGGCAGGCGAGTGCTGGGAGAAAGCCCATAGAAAACGCCGGAAACAAGCAGAAAGCGCCGGACAGCGGCAAGGCTGCCCGGCGCTTTTTTGCCAGTCGGGGCGGTCAATTCAAGAAATCTCGCAGCTTTTTTGAGCGGCTGGGATGTCGCAGCTTGCGCAGGGCCTTGGCCTCGATCTGCCGGATGCGCTCCCGGGTGACGTCAAACTCCTTGCCCACCTCTTCCAGTGTGCGGGGGCGGCCGTCCGTGATGCCGAAACGCAGTTCCAGCACCTTCTTCTCCCGCTCGGTCAGGGTACATAGCACCTCTTCCAGCTGCTGACGCAGCAGAACCAGGCTGGCCGCTTCAGCAGGCTCGTATGCGCTCTCGTCGGGGATAAAGTCTCCCAGGTGAGAATCCTCCTCTGCGCCGATTGGCGTCTCCAGAGAAATGGGATCCTGCGCAATTTTCAGAACCTCCCGCACCTTTTCCACCGGTAGACCCATTTCCTGGGCGATTTCCTCCACAGTGGGATCCCGATGCAGCTGAGATTGCAGCTGCCGGGAGGCGCGGATGGTCTTGTTGATGGTTTCCACCATATGTACGGGAACGCGGATGGTGCGTCCCTGGTCGGCGATGGCACGGGTGATGGACTGGCGGATCCACCAGGTGGCGTAGGTGGAGAACTTGTAGCCCTTGGTATGGTCAAACTTTTCCACTGCCTTGAGCAGGCCGACATTGCCCTCTTGCACCAGGTCCAGCAGCTGCAGATTCCGACCCAGATAGCGCTTGGCGATGGAGACCACAAGGCGCAGATTCGCCTCGATCATGCGCCGACGGGCGTCCTCATCGCCATTGGCAACACGAATGGCCAGCGCCATCTCTTCCTCAGGCGTCAGCAGGGGAACCCTGCCCATGTCCTTGAGGTACATGCGTACCGAGTCGTCGGTAGCGAAGCTGTCCATGAGGGCTTCGGCATCAGAGAGCTCCTCTTCGGAGAGCTCCTCTACCTTGGCAAGATCTTCTCCGTCCGGGGACAGCTCGTCCATGGACGGCAGGGCGTCCTCTCCTTCTTCTTCGCCGCCGGGGTCATGCGCCTCATAGGGCTTGTCCGGCTGCGGGTCTACCCAGGCACCGTCGTCTTTGCTCGCGGCCGGCGCCTTGCGCCGTCTGGGCCGGGGCAATTCCATCTCCGCCTGGGAGGCGATATCGCTGATAGAGGCTTC
Source organism: Oscillospiraceae bacterium (assembly GCA_902783825.1). Lineage (GTDB taxonomy): Bacteria > Bacillota > Clostridia > Oscillospirales > Oscillospiraceae > Limivicinus. The sequence goes on from CACZSJ010000047.1 coordinate 1,450, forward strand.
CTCCAGCAGTCTGTCTGCCAGGCTCTCCAACTGTTCTTGCGTGTAGTCTTTTGCTTCCATTCTTAGTCCCGTATCCCCCTCTCTGTCTATGCCGCAGCCGGGCCGGGCCGCCCTGGCGCGGAGTTTGGGGCCGCTCCCTGGGGAACGGCGCGGATCAATTCAAGAAATCCCGCAGCTTTTTAGAGCGGCTGGGATGGCGCAGCTTGCGCAGGGCTTTGGCTTCGATCTGCCGGATGCGCTCTCGAGTGACGTTGAATTCCTTGCCCACCTCTTCCAGCGTACGGGTGCGGCCGTCCATAATGCCAAAGCGCAGTTCCAGAACCTTCTTTTCCCGGGGGGCCAGGGTGTCCAGCACCTCCTCCAACTGCTCGCGCAGCAAGGAAAAGCTGGCGGCCTCGGAAGGCTCGGAGGCATCCTCGTCGGGAATAAAGTCCCCCAGGTGGGAGTCCTCTTCCTCGCCGATAGGGGTTTCCAGAGAGACCGGCTCCTGGGCGATTTTCAGAATATCCCGCACCTTGTCCACCGGCATGCCCATCTCCTGCGCGATTTCTTCCGCGCTGGGATCATGCCCCAACTCCTGCAGCAGCTGCCGGGAGACGCGGATGGTCTTGTTGATGGTCTCCACCATGTGAACCGGGATGCGGATGGTGCGGGCCTGATCGGCGATAGCCCGGGTGATGGCCTGACGGATCCACCAGGTGGCGTAGGTGGAAAATTTGTAGCCCTTGGTGTGGTCAAATTTTTCCACCGCTTTGATCAGACCCAGATTGCCCTCCTGGATCAGATCCAGGAACAGCATGCCCCGGCCCACGTAGCGCTTGGCAATGGAAACCACCAGACGCAGGTTCGCCTCGGTCATGCGGCGCTTGGCGTCCTCGTCCCCTTCGGACATGCGGATGGCCAGAGCCAACTCTTCCTCCGGCGTCAGCAGAGGAACCTTGCCGATCTCTTTGAGATACATGCGCACCGGGTCGTCGGTGGCAAAGCTGTCGATGAGGGCGTCGGTATCGGTGATCTCCGCCGCGGTGACTTCCTCCACCTGAGCCAGATCCTCCACCTCGGGCAGCATCTCGTCCATGGGCGGAAGCACGTCCACAGAGCCCACGTCGATGTCCACGCCGTTTTGTTCAAGCGACTCGTAAAACCTGTCCACCAGCTCGCTGTCCAAATTCAGTTCTTCCAGCAGCTCCAGCTCCTTGGCGCTGAGACGGCCCTGTTTTTTCCCCTTGTCCAGCAGGGCGTTGAGCCGTTCCTCAGGCGTTTTGGGCGCGCCTGCCGGCTCCTCCGCCGACTCCCTGAGCTTGCCGCCGCGCTTGCGCGGCTGGGGCAGCTCTGTCTCCGCCTGGGAGGCAATATCGTTGATGGAAGCCTCCTCCAGGAGCCGGTCTGCCAAGCTTTCCAGTTCTTCTTCTGTGAAATTCATCTCATCAGACATCTTTACCCTTATACCCCTTTCTCTCTCTCAGACTGGCGGCCAGGGCGTTGAGATCCGCGTTGCCGGCGGCCAGCTCCTTCTGTTGGCGTATTTTCTCTATGTAATCCTGCAGGGCCTGTTCGCCCTGAGCCAGACGCTCCGGCTTTTGCAGGAGGCGGATCAGCAGGCTCATCTCCTGCTGGCTCAGCGTCTCGGACAGCAAGGCAGTGCTCACGGCCTCACCCTGCTGGAGCCGGCTTCGGATGGCGGCGTAGATATGCCCCAAAGCGGGGGAGGAGAACGCCTCTGCTTCCGGCAGGGCGGGGTTGCGGCCCAGGTCCGGATCCAGGTACAGCAGGCGGATGAGGCCTTCTTCCGCAGCGGCGGAGGCTGCGTCGGCATAGTGCAGCTCTTTTTCCGCCGGTTGAGCCTGCCGCTCGGGCCGACTTTGCCGACGCTCGTTCTCTTGACGGGCGCTGCGAAGCAGCCGCTTGCGGCGGCGTTCCACCTCGGCGGTCACCGCGTCTGTGGGGATGCCGGACAGGGAGGCCACCCGCATGGCGTAGACCTGCCGTTCCACCGGGCCGGGCAGCCGAGCCACCAGATCGGTGGCTTCCTTGAGAAACTCCACCTTCTGCTCATCCACGGACAGGTCGTATTTGTCGGTCACGGCGCGCAGTCGATAGTCCACCTGGTTCTCCGAAGCTTCGATAAGATTGCGGAAGGCGTCGGCCCCCCGGGTTTGGATGAGCTCGTCCGGATCCTTGGCCCCGCTCATCCGCAATACCTTTACCCGCAGATCCAGTTTCTCCAGGATGGTAATGGCGCGCTGGGCGGCCTTGACCCCGGCGGCATCGCTGTCGTAGGCCAGAACCACCTGGTCGGTATAGCGGGAGAGCAGGCGCGCCTGTTCGGGGGTCAGCGAGGTGCCCAAAGAGGCCACCGCCGAGTCGAATCCCGCCTGATGGAGGGAGACTACGTCTATATTGCCCTCTGAGAGGATTATATATCCGCTTTTGGATTTTTTAGCCAGATTCAAGGCGAAAAGGTTCCGGCTTTTGTTGAAGACCAGGGTTTCGGGGCTGTTGAGATACTTGGGCTCCCCGTCCCCCAGAATACGGCCGGAGAATCCGATTACATTGCCGCGCACGTCAATGACAGGGAACATGAGCCGATCCCGAAAGGCATCGTAAAAGCCGCCTTTTTTGCCCTGCCGGACAAGGCCGGCCTCGAAGAGCTCCCGGGGGCTGTAGCCCAGCCGCTCCATGGCGTGCAGAAGACTGTCCCAGCTGTTGGGGGCAAAGCCCAGGCCGAACTGCCGTGCGGTGGCGGGGGCGATGCGACGCCGGGCCATGTATTCTCCCGCTCGCTGGCCCTCCGGAGTAGACAGCTGCTCGTAGAAAAAGCGGGCGGCATCCCGATTGAGATTGAGCATCCGGGCACGGCGCTGGCTGTCTCGGTCGTTACTCTGCTCCGGCACGGGGATTCCTGCCCGTCTGGCCAGAAACTCCACCGCCTCGGGAAAACTGAGATTCTCGATCTCCATGATGAAGTTGATGACGCCGCCGCCCTTGCCGCATCCGAAGCAGTGATAGATCTGCTTGTCCGGCGCGACGGAGAAGGAAGGGGTTTTCTCGCTGTGGAAGGGGCACAGGCCAAACAGATTGGCGCCGCTGCGCTTGGTCAGCCGTACATAGCCGGACACCACGTCCACAATGTCGCTGCGATCCACCAGCTCGGTAATGAAACTGTCGGGAAAGGCCAAGTGCCTCACCTCCTGCGCGCCCCGGGCACGGGGCGGATTTTCCGAATGAACGTCAGTTGTTTATTTCACCGTCCAGGCGAAGGGGATAAAGAGCTGCCCGTATTTCTCCATGGCGTAGGAATCGGTCATGCCGGAGATGTAATCCACCGCGGCCCGCTCAATCCCCTCCTGATCGGCAATGCCCCGATAATCCTCGGGCAGAGCATCGGGCCGGGCGGTATAGTAATCGTAGAGTCGCTGGAGGATACCGTCCACCTTGCTCTCCTCGCCCTTGGCCAGGGGATTGGTGTAGATTTCCTGGAACATGAAGCCCTTGAAAAAGAGGAACAGCTCCTGCATGGCGGGGGAGAGCTGCACCTGGCCCTGGCCGCTGTTGGCGATCAGGTCCCTGGCGAAGCTGTCGATCCGCTCGCTGTTGCGCCCGCCGCAGCCGTCCCGGATCTGCCGGGGCACATCCTCCTCGGTAAGCAGGCCGGCGCGGATGGCGTCGTCCAGATCGTGGTTGATGTAGGCGATCTGATCGCACAGACGCACGATGGTGGCCTCCGGCAGATCCTCCGGAGAGCCGTGGGTGTGGTGCAGGATACCCATGCGGGTCTCATAGCACAGGTTCAGCCCCCGGCCATCCCGCTCCAGCACGTCCACTACCCGAAGGCTCTGTTCATAATGCTTGAAGCCCTGGGGAAAAATCCGGTCCAGAGCTCGCTCCCCGGCGTGGCCGAACGGGGTGTGGCCCAGATCGTGACCCAGGGCCACGGCCTCGGTGAGATCCTCGTTGAGCCGCAGGGCCCGGGCCACCGTCCGGGACAGGCGGCTGACCTCCAGCGTGTGGGTCAGGCGGGTGCGATAGTGATCTCCCTCCGGCTGGAGAAAGACTTGGGTCTTGTGCTTGAGCCTGCGAAAGGACTTGGAGTGGATGATCCGGTCAATGTCCCGCTGAAAGCAGGTACGGATCTCACATTCCGGCTCCGGACGAAGTCGGCCCCGACTGTCGGCCGACAGCAGCCCATAGGGGCCGATCAGCAGCCGCTCATCCTGTTCACGCGCCAAACGGGGGATTGCCATAGCAGCACCTCCTGAAATCCTACTATTTGCCATATACGACGCAAAAGAGTATTTCCCTTTCTTTTTTCGCAAAAAATTTCGCGCCTGTTTTTTACTCTGAGAAGGGCGGAAAAGCACCGGGTCTGTAACGCAGCCGAAGGAGAGGCAAAGACGGGCTTCCCAGCGGCGTGAAAAGCCGCCGCTGGGAAGCGGCGGCTTTGGCACAGACAAGATCGGGGCGCTGTGGGGAAGCGCAGAGACCGGCTTTCGTCGGGATGACTGCCTTCAGCGGGGAGAGACGGGGACGGCCCGCAGCTGCTGACCGACAGCCTGGGCGCGGACGCTGCCGGCACTGAGATCGTAGAGCCGATCCTGCAGCGCCTTGGCCTGCTCTTCCGGGATCAGGGCGCGGATGCAAACGCTTTCGCCGTAGTCCACCTGATCCAGGGCGCCGCCCCAGGCGGCGATCTCCTGCTTGATCCGCTCGGCGGCGGCATAAGAGCAGGGGATATCCAGAACGGTCCAATGCTCCAGCGCGGCTAGTCCCGCCGCGTCCAGGGCATCCTTGGCGCTTTTGCTGTATGCCCGCAGCAGCCCGCCGGTACCCAACAGCACGCCGCCGAAGTAGCGGGTCACGACGCAGACAAAGTCGCTGACCCCTTCCCGGCGAAAGACCTCCAGCATGGGAAGGCCCGCGCTGCCCTGGGGCTCACCGTCATCGGAGTAGCGCTCAGGCCCCTGACGCAGGGCGTAGCACCAGCAGTTGTGCCGGGCGTCGTAGTATTCCTTTTTCATGGCGGCGATGAACTCCCGGGCCTGTTCCTCGCTCTCCACAGGACGCACGTGGCCCAGAAAGCGGGAGCGTTTCTCCGTGAATTCCGCCTCGCCGGCAGCGGCGGGGACGTAGATGCTTTTGCTCAATCCTCCCAGTCCTCCTTGGGCGGCTGATAGCCGGGGATGTAGGCGCTGACCCGACCGAAGAGGGCCGGGGGCACCAGGGCCTCCACTTCGATGCCCAGGTCGGTGTATTCGCAGCGCAGCACCGCCGTCTCCCGCTGCAGCAGATCCAGCAGCCCTGCCTGCTGGTAAGGCAGCAGCAGACGCACCCGACGCCGACCGGGATCCAGAAGCTGGGAGAGCTTTTGGATCAGGCGGTCGGTTCCCTCACCGCTTTTGGCGGAAATGCAGACCAGATCTTCTCCGTGAGGCAGGATGCCCAGATAGGCGTCGCACTTGTTGTAGATCCGCAGACAGGGAGTCTGCTCCGCGCCCAGCTGACGGATCAAATCGTCTACCACCCTGGCCTGCTCGGGCCATTCGGGATTGGAGAGGTCGATCACATGCAGCAGCACGTCTGCGTAGCGCAGCTCCTCCAGGGTGGCCTTGAAGGCCTCGATCAGATGGGTGGGCAGCTTGCGGATAAAGCCCACCGTGTCCGACAGCAGCACCTGGGTGCTCTCGTCCACCAGCAGTCGGCGGGTGGTGGTGTCCAGGGTGTCGAAGAGCCGATCCCGGGCGGGGATATCCGCCCCGGTGAGACAATTGAGCAGGGTGGACTTGCCCGCGTTGGTATAGCCCACCAGGGCCACCACGGGCATGGCGTTTTTCTCCCGCCGGCGGCGCTGGGTGCTGCGGATCTTCCGCACCGCAGCCAACTCCTCCTCCAGCTTCTGGATCTTCCGGCGAATATGCCGCCGGTCGGTTTCCAGCTGGGTTTCGCCGGGGCCGCGGGTGCCGATGGGCGAGGCGCCGCCAGAGGCGGTTTGCCGCACCAGATGGCTCCACATGCCGGTAAGCCGAGGCAGCAGATACTTGTACTGGGCCAGCTCCACCTGCAGCTGTCCCTCCCGGGTTCGAGCCCTCTGGGCGAAGATGTCCAGGATCAGGCCGGAACGGTCCAGAACCTTGACCTCCAGCTCCTCGGACAGCACGCGCATTTGCGAGGGGCTCAGTTCGTTGTCAAAGACCGCCAGATCGCAGTCGTTGGCCCGAATCAGCTCTTTGAGCTCCTGCACCTTGCCCTCGCCCAGAAAGCTTCGGGGCTCCGGTGTGGGGCGGCTCTGGATCAGGGTGGCCACGGTCTCGCCCCCGGCGGTTTCCACCAGGGCGCGCAGCTCCTCCATGGATTCCTCACTGGAGCGCTGGTGGACGTCCATGCTGGCGGCGGCAAGACCGGCCAGCACCGCCCGCTCTTTTTTGTTTTCGCTTGCTTGCATAGGTTTTTGTCCTTTGTCAAAGGCAGCCGCCGGTGGAGACCAGCGGCTGCCGTGATTATTCTGTCGTGTCTTCCGGGTCTACCTGAACCAGCACCCGCTCCACCCGGCGGCTGTCCATGGCCAGCACGGTCAGCCTCAGGTTTTCAAAACGGAAGCTGTCGCCTACCTGGGGGAAGCGCCCAAAACGCTCCACCGTCCAGCCGCCCACGGTATCGCTTTCGGCCTCAAAGCTGTCCTCGTCCCGGCCCAACAGCTCCAGAAAGTCGGAAATCACCATATCGCCGTCCAGCTCGTATTCGCCTTCTGCCCGCTGCACCACTTCCTGCTCCACCGTGTCGGTCTCGTCCCAAATGTCGCCCACGATCTGTTCCAGCACGTCTTCCATGGACAGCAGGCCCAGGGTGCCGCCGTACTCGTCGGAGACAATGGCCAGATGCTGCTTGGCTCGGCGCAGGGCGCTGAGGACCTGGGGCAGCTTCATGGTTTTGTA
>CACZSJ010000048.1 GCA_902783825.1 Oscillospiraceae bacterium
CAAGGCATTGTCATCCGTCCGATGCGGGGCGCCGATGAGCGCAGATTGGAAAGAGGAAGTGGAAGCGGACTTCGAGGCGCGCAAGGAATAAGCAATTGCAACACCAGACAGACACAAAAACAGGGAGAGGCACAAATGGCCTCTCCCTGTTTTTTGCGGCGTATGCGCGATCCGATTTTCTCCGGCTGCCGCAGATGGCTGTGGCATCAGTAGACGGCGGTAGCCAGGAAGCCGGCAACAGAGCCCGGCGCTTCCACAACGGTGATGCGCAGGGGAGTGCCCGGGGCTTCGTAGGTCCAGTAATCGGAGTATTCGGTAATGTCCGAAGTGATCACGATATCATAGCTGCCGTCGGCATTGCGATACGCGCCGTTGAGCGCCAGATTGGCGGCTTCCGTGCGCCAGGTGTTCACCCAGAGACGGTCCATAAGGGCCAGATCCACCCGGGTTCGCAGTTCACAGTCCTGCGCCACGTACTGGAGCAGAGTGGGGTAATAATACTCGGAATTCTTGGTGCCGAAGTAGCCGTAATAGGCCTCGGCAAAGAGGTCGGCGAAGGCGCGCAGACGATCCGAGGTCTCCGCGTCACAGTCGCCCGCGTATTCCTTCGTTTCACCCAGGGGGTTCTCCGGGAGGACAATATACTCCGCCACGCCTTCCGGCTTCACATAGTTTTCCGGGAGGGCGTGAACCAGCCAGGCATCGGGCAGATTCCGGGTGCCGCCGGCCTTGTTGGAGGAGCGGTTCACCGCCTGCCCGGCAAAATACATGCAGGAGGAGTTGCCGCCATCCATGTTGGAGGCGTTGACACAGCCAAACTTGTCGGCCATGATGTTGATGCAGTCCTCAAAGGTGACGCCGATGCTGTAGCCCTGGCGGCCGTCGATGACCACCATGACGATGGCGCCGTCTTCTCGCTGGCCAATGGCGGTTCGGGAACCGATGCCGTTTTCCAGCTGGGACGGGTCGGTTTTGACCCCTCGCTGCACCAGGGCGGGACCAAAGCAAACCGCGTCACGGACGCCGATGCTTTCGCAGGCGCCGTAGTCGTACCAGCCGACCCACATCTGATCGTTCTTATCCAGAGCGGCCACGGGGCCGTTTTCTTCCTGGCTGAAGTTGATGCCCCGGCTGTAGGTGATGCCGTCGGGGGGCCAGCCGCCGCCGGTGCCGCCGGCATCAATGAAGCCGCCCGCGTTGATGCCGGCCACCGCTTCATACTGCTCGGCCAAGACATCCAGAGTCAGGCCGTTGCCCCAACCGGGCTCGGGCACGGCCGTGCCCACAAACACACGGCTGGGATCCAGCACGATAATGGCATAGACCGTGGCGCCCTTGTAATGAAACTTATAGTTGATGATGCCGTCGCCGTCGTCATCGCGCAGAAGCTCACCGTCGATGGGCTCGGGCGTAGGCTCCGGCGTGGGTTCGGGCGTAGCGTCCGGCGCAGGCTCCGATGCTTCGGCGCTTTGCGGGGGAGCAGCGTCTTGCGAAGGCGTCTTACCCGTGGAGGGAGAGGACGCCGAGGGGGCGCTTGCGCCGCAGGCACAAAGGCAAAACACCATAACCAATGCCAGCAGCATGGCCAGCACAGGGGACAAATTGCGTTTTCTCATGATAACAAACCCTTCTTTAGTCGTGAGTCAGACCTGAGAGAATGTACTATATTTTTGCGAAGAAGTCAAGAGTTATCCTGTGAACAAAGCGAGGCCGCATCTTTTTCCAGACGGCACAGAAGCGCGGAAAGACCCTCTCCAGCGAAGTCAAGGCCCAGCTGTCTGGCGAGCTGACACAGCTCCTCCTCCAGAGCCGGGCTGACGGAAATGCCGCTGACCATCAGCTCTTCATAGCGGCGGCGCTCCAGCTCGCCGGGGAGAAATATCTCATCCACCTCCGGGGCCTTGCGACTTCCCTTGAGCATGGCCACATAGCGGTCGGCGCTGCGCTTGAACTCCTCCAGGGGCAGGAAGCGGGAGGGGTCGATCAGCAGCAGGAAGAAGCCGGTGTTTTCCGGCTCCAGCCGGGAAAACAGTCCCACGTCTGTGCCGAAGGCCGCGCCGCTGAGCAGGGTGCTCAGCGCCTCCGCTATGACCGCCAGTCCGTAGCCCTTGTGTTGGGCAATGGGGCTGAGGGCGTAAGCCAGAGCCGGATCCGTGGTGGGGCGGCCCTCATAGTCGCTGGCCCAGTCCGGCGGAATGGATTGCCCCTCCCGCTGGGCGGCCTGAATCTTGCCCATAGCGACCTTGGTGGTAGAAATGTCCAGCACCAGGGGATGGGCGTCTCCGGTGGGGATGCCCACGATCAGGGGATTGGTGCCCAGCAGCCGTTCGGCCCCGCCGTAAGGCGCGGCGAAGGCGTAGGTGTTGCAGCACAGCAGGCAGATCATGTCGTCCTCCACAGCCTGCCAGGCGTAGTAGGAGCCGCAGCCGATGTTGGCGTTGCGGCGACCGGTGGCCAGACCCAGACCGAACTGCCGCGCCTTGGCCAGGGCCAGCTCATAGGCCCGATTCACAGACAGAATGCCCGAGCCGTTGTCCCCGTCCACCACCAGCACCGCCTGATCGTCACGCAGGATTTCAAACCGGGGCCGGGGATTGAGCGCTCCCTGCTGAACCTGCCGCAGATAGCGGGTCAGGCGGGACAGACCGTGAGAGGGAACGCCGGTAAAATCCGAGTGGGTGATGACCCGGCTGATGATTTCCGCATCCTCCCCAGGAAAGTTTGCGGCGCGGAGGATACCGGCTACCAGCCGGCGCTCCTGTTCGTAGCTGAGTTTCATGCTTCGCTCTCCCTTCCATTCGCGGTCTGGGCGCCCGCCAGCAGGCGCAAAATGTTGTCCATGGCGAAGGCCAGATTCTCCCGGGCGTGGTGTCGACTGACAGAGAGATCCTCCGGCAGGCGGTTGATGGGAAAGATGGCCCGGACGCCCTGCTCATAGGCGCCTTCCATCTCCAGCTCCGAGCCGCCCACCACAGCGATGACGGGAACCGCTTGCCGCTTGGCCCTCCGGGCCACGCCGATGACCACCTTGCCCCGAAGGCTCTGGCTGTCGATCTTGCCCTCTCCGGTGAAAATCAGATCCGCTCC
>CACZSJ010000049.1 GCA_902783825.1 Oscillospiraceae bacterium
ATCTCCCGGAGTACCCGAGGGGAGAGCACGTAAATCCCGGTGTTGACCAGATCGGTCACCACCCGTGTCCAGTCGGGCTTTTCGATGAAGGCGTGGATTCGACCGCCGTCTTCGGTTACAACCAGGCCGTAGCGCAGCGGCTCGCTGTTGCGGCAAAGGGCAAGGGTCACGTCCGCCCGACTTTCCCGGTGCCGCTGCAGCAGTCGGCTCAGATCAAAGTCACAGGCGGCGTCGCCGCTGATGACCAGAACCGGATCCTCTCCGATAAAATCCTGACAGTTCTTCACGCCGCCGGCGGTGCCCAGAGGCTGGTCCTCCAGCCGGTATTCCAGAGAAAGGCCCAGGCGGCTGCCGTCGCCAAAGCAGTCCATGATGTCCTCCGCCCGATACTTTACCGCCGCGCAGACCTGGGTAAAGCCGTGGCGGCGCAGCAGCAAGAGAATATGTTCCATCAGAGGCTTTCCCAACAGCGGGACAAGTGGCTTGGGGCGCTCTCCGGTAACCGCTTTTAAGCGACTCCCCTGACCGCCGGCCATGATGACAGCTTTCACAGGCTCCCTTCCTTTCTCCCCGGGCGGCGCTGCGCCTCGGAGGCGATGTTTTGACGGCATTATTATTTGTCGCGGGGTTTAAATTATTTGTTGTAAACAGAAAATAGATTTGATATAATATATCCTTGCATCGGTATCTTAATCGATCGGGAGGTGCGGCGATGAAAACCAATAAGAATCTCAAACGGCTTTCGGAGCCGGGTGTGGGGATCCACCTGCTGTTTATGCTCCTGTTTGCCCTGGCGACGCTGTACTTCCGCCTGTATTATCTGGCGGCGGCCGAGGGCGCGGTAATTGTGGTGCTGCTCGTGTATACCCTGATTGCCCGACGCATCAAGGAGAAACAGCTTGCGGCCTATATCGAGTCGGTGACCTATGACTCGGAAAACGCCAAAGACAATACGCTGATGCATTTCCCCCTGCCTATTGCCGTGTTCCGGCTGGACGATTCCACCATCGTCTGGGGCAACGACATGTTTTTTGACATGTGCGGCGCCGGCGGCGCCCGCCTGGACGCCAGCATTACGGATCTGGTGCCGCAGTTCAGCGGGAAATGGCTGCTGGAGGGAAAAAGTCAGTATCCCTCGCTGCTGGAGATAGGCGGTCGGAAGTATCAGCTTCACGGCAACCTGATCCGCTCGGAAAAGAACGAGGAAGACAGCGCTTTTATGGGCATCACCTATTGGGTGGACGTTACAGAATATGACGATATCCGGCAGACTTATGAGAGCACACGGCCGGTGCCGGGGATCATCGTGCTGGATAATTTCGAGGAGCTGTCCAAGAACCAGCCGGAGCGGATCAAAAACGAGATCCGGGACTCGGTGGAGGAGCGGCTGGGACAGTGGTGCGCCGACTACAACGGTCTGCTGCGCCGTTACGACCGGGATCGCTTTTTGCTCCTGGTGGATAAAAAAAGCCTGGAGCAGATGCGCCAGGACCATTTCCGCCTGGTGGAAGACATGCATCAGGTGAAAAACCCCAACGGCATCGAGGCCAGCATCAGCATCGGCCTGGGCGAGGACGCTGCCAGCTTCAGCGAAGGGCTGCAGTTTGCCGACATGGCCGCGGAGCTTGCCCTGTCCCGGGGCGGCGATCAGGTGGTGGTGAAAAACCGGCTGAGCTTTGAGTTCTTCGGCGGCCGGGGCGGCGAGGTGGAAAAGCGCACCAAGGTTCGCTCCCGGGTGATGGCCAATACCCTGGCGGAGCTGATGCGAGATTCCTCCCGGGTGCTGGTGATGGGCCACAGCATGGCGGACCTGGACGCGCTGGGCGCGGCGGTGGGCGTGTGCTGCCTGGCCAGAAAATGCGGCGTTAAATACGGCATTGTCATCGAAACGGGCCGGAACACCGTAGGCCAGCTGCTGGAGCGGCTGCGCCGGGAGCCGGAGTATAAAGACGTTTTTCTGGAGCCGCAGGAGGCTCTGCTGGCTGCGGACGGGCGCACCCTGCTGGTGGTGGTGGATACCAACCGGCCCGAGCAGGTGGAAGACCCGGATCTGCTGGCGGCCTGCAACCGGGTGGCGGTGATCGACCACCACCGGGTGGCCGCCACGTATATCCAAAACGCGGCCCTGGGCTTTATCGAGCCTTACGCCTCCTCCGCCTGCGAACTGCTTACGGAGATCCTGCAAGAGGTGGCGGAGCCGGCGGATGTGCTGCGCTTTGAGGCTGAAGCCCTGCTGGCCGGCATCGTGCTGGATACCAAAAGCTTCTCTCTGCGCACCGGAGAGCGCACCTTTGACGCGGCAGCATGGCTGCGGCGGGTAGGGGCGGACACCACGGAGGTAAAAAAGCTGTTCCAGACGGACATGGAGCGGACCGTGGCCAAGTACAAGCTGCTGCAGCTTGCAAAGGAATACCGGCAGATCGCCATCGCCGCGGCGGACGAGCCCCAAGAGCGGGTGACTGCGGCCCGGGCAGCGGACGAGCTGTTGAACATATCCGGCGTGGAGGCCTCGGTGGTCATCGCGCCGGACGGGGCGGGCAACGCCCTGGTATCCGCCCGATCCATCGGAGAGCTGAATGTGCAGATCCTGATGGAGAAGCTGGGCGGTGGCGGAAACCGCAGCGCGGCGGCTGCCCAGCTGAGCGATACGTCGCTGGAGCAGGCGGTGGAAAAAGTCTACGCCGCTATCGACGAGTATTTGGGGCAGGCCTGAGCGGGGCGGCCCTTTGCATCACGGAAGAAGGAGGACGCGCGCATGAAAGTGATTTTCAACGTGGACGTGAAAGGACAGGGGAAAAAGGGAGAGATGAAAGAGGTCTCTCAGGGCTATGCCCGCAACTATTTGCTTCCCCGCGGCCTGGCCTCTGAGGCTACGGCCGATAACCTCAATGCCCTGAAGCTGAAGGAAAAGGCCAAGGCCGCGCAGATTGCCAAGGAGAAGGCGCTGGCAGAGGACTACGCCAAGCAGCTGGGCGCCGTGCAGGTGACCGTGCGGGCAAAAGCCGGCAACGGCGGCAAGCTGTTTGGGGCCGTCACCTCCGAGGCCATCAGCAAGGCCCTGAAGGAGCAGCACGATATGGACATCGAAAAGAACAAGATCGTGCAGACGGAGCCCATCAAGAGCTTTGGCAGCTACACGGTCAAGGCCAAGCTGGGTTATGAGATCACCGGCAACATCAACGTGCTGGTAGTGGAAGAGAAGTAAGACGCCGGAGCGCGCCGGCACAGTGCCGGGGCGCGGAGGCGGAGAGGAACGGTCATGGACGAGTTACTGGGCAGAAAAATACCCCATTCCGCGGTGGCGGAACAGGCGGTCATAGGCTCCATTCTCATCGACCCTAGCTGCGTTCCGGCAGTGCTGGAGCAGCTGAAGGCGGAGGAGTTCTACGCCAAGCTCAACCGGGATATCTACGAGACGGTCTACAGCATGTTTGCCTACGGCCAGACCATTGATCCGGTCACGGTGCTGGATCAGATGAAGGTTCGGGGCGTGTATCAGGACAACTGCCCGGACTATGTGGCGGAGGTCATGCGCGTTACTCCCACGGCGGCGAACGTGCTGGAATATGCGGCCATCGTCCGGGATCGGGCGCTGCTGCGCCGTCTGGGCGAGACAGCCGATGAGATCAATAACATGGTCTATGAGGGCAGCGGCGAGGCGGACGCCATGCTGGAAGCGGCGGAGCGGAAGGTTTACGCCCTGCGCCAGGGGCGCGCCATCGGCGGCTTGGTGCCGGTGTCTTCCGTGGTGCAGCGGGTGTTTGACAATCTTTCCGAGGCGGCGGCAGCCGGCAGCCGCATCCCGGGCATGTCTACGGGCCTGCCGGATCTGGATCGGATGATTCTGGGCCTGAACAAGAGCGAATTTGTCTTGATCGCCGCACGGCCCGGCATGGGCAAAACCAGCATTGCGCTGAATATCGCCCTGTACGCGGCCATGAATCTGAACAAGAGCGTGGCGATCTTCTCCCTGGAAATGTCCCGGGAGCAGTTGGTATCCCGGCTCCTTTCCCGGGCGGCGCTGGTCCCCTCCCAGAACCTGCTGACCGGACAGTTGACCGAGCAGCAATGGCGGGACATCGCGGACGCGGCCCAGACCCTCAGCGCCACGGACATTCGCATCGATGACAATCCCACCTTGACGGTGTCGGATATGAACGCCCAGTGCCGGCGTTTGCAGAAGCTGGACCTGGTGGTGATCGACTATCTGCAGCTGATGCAGTCTGCGGGCAGCGGGCACGGCTGGTCCAATGAGAGCCGCACCCAGGCTGTCAGCGACATCAGCCGGATGATGAAGATCATGGCCAAGGAGCTGAACGTGCCGGTGCTGTGCCTGTCCCAGCTCAGCCGTGCCAACGAGCAGCGCCAGGACAAGCGACCCATGCTCTCGGACCTCCGGGAATCCGGCTCCATCGAGCAGGACGCGGATATCGTCATGGGCCTGTACCGGGAGGGCTACTACAACCAGGAGAGCGAAAACCCCAACCTCACCGAGCTGAACGTACTGAAAAACAGGCACGGGGAGACCGGGCGGGATTACCTGGCCTGGCTGGGCGAATACACCTCCTTCCGGGATTCCGACCAGCGCCATGGGGAGTGAGATCTCCCTTTCCCGGGAGCTGCTGTCCCCGGGAAGCCGGGTATTGTGCGCCGTCTCCGGCGGCGCCGACTCGGTGTGTCTGCTCCATCTGGTCCGCTTGCTCCCGGACGTGGAGTGTCTGTGCGCCCACTATGACCACGCCCTCCGGGAGGATTCCGGGGAGGACGCCCGGTTCGTGGAGGCGCTGTGCGCCAAATGGGGCGTCCCCTTCGTCACAGAACGGGGCGACGTGGCGGCCCGCTGCCGCCGGACCGGGGAGAGCGTGGAGACCGCGGCCAGGGAGCTGCGCTACGAATTCCTGTTCCGCGCCGCGGCAGAGCTGGGCGCGGATCTGATCGCCACCGCCCACAACAAAACCGACAACGCCGAAACGGTGCTCATGCATCTGGCCCGGGGCTCCGGGCTCCGGGGGCTGTGCGGCATCCCGGAACGGCGGGGGATCATCGTCCGTCCCCTTCTCCACGTGTCCCGGGCCGATATCCTCGCCTGCCTGGACGAGAGGGGCATCCCTCATCGGGAGGATCCCACCAACGCCCGGGACGACTGTGCCCGGAACTACGCACGGCACCACGTCCTGCCGGCCATGGAGGCGCTGCACCCCGGGGCCGCGGAGAACATCGACCGGCTGACCCGCTCCCTGACGGAGGACGAGGCGTTCCTCCGGTCCCTGGCAGAAGAATGGCTCGCGTCCCAGGGGGAGGAGCTGTCCGTGCCGGCGCTGCTGGCCCTCCCCCGCCCCGTGGCGGCCCGGGCCCTCCGGCTGTGGACCGGCGCAGACCTGACCCGGGAGCGGACCGAGGCCCTTCTGGGGCTGTGCCGCTCCGGACCCTCCGCACAGCTGGATCTGCCGGGGATGCGCGTTTTCCGGCGTTACGGCGTGCTGACGCTGACAGCCACGGAGGCGGAGCCGCTCCCCTCCCGGGAGATCGTCCCGGGAACGCTTCTCCTGCCGGAGGCGGGGCTGGAGCTGGTATGCACCGCTCATTGGCCGGGGGAAGAAATTCAAACTTCGTTCAACATTTTTTCCTTTTCATATGACAAGATATGTGGTAAACTAACGGCTGCGCGCCGCGAGCCCGGGGACAGGATGGATCTTCTTGGCCGGACGGGGACGCGAAGCGTGAAAAAGCTGATGATGGAGGCCCGGATCCCCCGGGCGCGCCGGGACAGCATTCCCGTGATCCGGGACGGACAGGGCGTGCTCGCCATCCCGGGCATCGGCCAGAGCGCCCGCGCCTTCCCCTCGCCGGGGGAGAAGTTCTTTACCATTACGTTCCGAGAGATCGGGGAGGACAGAGAAGAATGATAAACGATCTGGAGTCCATACTGCTGACAGAGGAGCAGATCCGCCTGCGCATCATGCAGATGGGGGCGGAGATCTCCCGTGATTACGCTGACAAGGACCCGCTGTTCATCGGCGTGCTCAAGGGCTGCTTTGTGTTCATGGCCGATCTGATGCGGCAGGTGACCGTGCCCTGCGGCATGGATTTCATGGTGGTCTCCTCCTATGGGAAGTCCACCAATTCCACCGGCGCGGTGGAGATCATCAAGGACCTGTCCCAGGATATCCAGGGACGGCATCTGGTGATCGTGGAGGATATTCTGGACACCGGCATCACCCTGAGCTATCTGACCCGGTATCTCTCCAACCGGGACCCCGCCTCCATCTCCATCGCCACGCTGCTGGACAAGCCGGAGCGGCGCAGAGCGCCGGTGTCCGCCAGCTA
>CACZSJ010000050.1 GCA_902783825.1 Oscillospiraceae bacterium
ACGTAGCCCTGGGAGTCGGACATGGCGACCACCTTGCCGCCCAACTGCATGACCTTCTCCGCGCAGTACTGGGCTACGTTACCGGAACCGGAGACCACAACGGTCTTGCCCTGGTAGCTCTCATTTTTCAGGTGGCGGAGCGCCTCAGCGGAGTAGTAGCACAGGCCGTAGCCGGTGGCCTGAGTACGGGCCAGAGAGCCGCCGAAGGTCAAGCCCTTGCCGGTGATGACGCCGCCTTCAAAGCGATCCACGATCCGCTTATACTGCCCGTACATGTAAGCGACTTCCCGGCCGCCTACGCCGATATCTCCGGCGGGTGTGTCGGTAAACTGGCCGATATGGCGATATAACTCGGTCATAAAGCTCTGGCAGAAACGCATGACCTCAGCGTCTGATTTGCCCTTGGGGTCAAAGTCAGAGCCGCCCTTGCCGCCGCCCATGGGCAGGGTGGTCAGAGAGTTTTTCAGGATTTGCTCAAAGCCCAGGAATTTGATGACGGAGAGATTGACGGAGGGATGGAAGCGCAGGCCGCCTTTGTAGGGACCGATGGCGGAGTTGTACTGGACGCGATAGCCGCGGTTGACATGGACATCGCCATTGTCGTCCACCCAGGGGACGCGGAATTCGATCACCCGCTCCGGCTCCACAAAGCGCTCGATCAGAGCGGCCTTTTCCCATTCGGGATGCTTGTCGATCACCAGTTCCAGGGATTCAAATACCTCGCGGACCGCCTGCAGGAATTCCGGCTCATGGGCGTCTCTTTTCTCGACCTCTGCGTAAACGCGCTTCAAATACTCGTTGGTAAGCATGAGGACCTCCTTGATGTGTTTTAAACAATTATTTGATCGAGTCGAAACGACTCTTTGTGGAAAGTATACCACGTTATATGCCGCATTACAAGAGGGAACCTTGCAATTGACACCGCAGAAATAAAAAAACAGGGGAAGGCTTTGCGCAAAAAAGAGAGGAACTTCCCTGTTGAAAATGCACCCGGATTCCGGTACAATGAACCCGAAGGGGGCGAAGAGATGCAAAACGGCTCGGGCTTTGAAAAATACCGGTGTTATCGGCTGGAGAATGATTGTCTGCAGTTGAGTACAATGGATCTGGGCGCCACGGTTACCAGCCTGCGTTTTCACGGGCGGGAAATGGTTCTGGGCTATGCCCGGGCGGAAACGTACCGGGAGCGGGACGCCTACCTTGGCGCGGTGATCGGACGCTGTGCCAACCGCATTGCCGGCGCGAGCTTTAGCCTGGGCGGAGAAATCTTCCGCCTTAGCGCCAATGAAGGAAGCAAACAACTGCACGGAGGCCCGGAGGCCTTTGACCGGCGCGTTTGGACGGGGGAAGCCACGAATCAGCAGCTGCGCTTTTTCCTCAGTTCTCCGGACGGAGACAACGGCTATCCGGGGAATCTCCAAGCGGCTGTGACGTACCGTCTGGACGGAGCCTGTTTGCGCATGGATTTCGAGGCAATCTGTGACCGGGATACGGTCTACGCGCCCACAAGCCATTTGTATTTCGATCTGAGCGGCCGAGGCCGGGCGCTGGAAGCCAGTTTGCAAATCCAGGCCGACCGCTACGTGGAGGTGGATGAGGAGCTGCTGCCCACGGGCAGGCTGCTGCCGACACGAGGACGCTATGACTTTCGCAGGCTGCGCCCCATAGGCGAGGATTATGACCATTGCTTCGTCCTGGATGGACAGGATTGCTGCCGCTTGGAGGACAGCGGCGTGGCACTGGAAATCCGAACCGATTTTCCCGGAGTGCAGATTTACACAGGGCGTTTTTTGCCGCCGCCCCATCATGCCAACAGCGGGGTAGCCATTGAGCCATGTTTTTTCCCGGACAGTCCCAATCAGCCCGGCTTTCCTTCGGTGCTGCTGCCGAAGGAACGGCGCTTCCATCGCTGGATCGAATACCACTTCCGGAAAACGCAATAGAAAAACTGGCCGGACCCTTTCGGGCGTCCGGCCAGTTTGCGTATTTGTTTGCGCGCTCAGGGCTTAAGCTGTTCCAGATCCTGGAGAAACAGCGCGTTCTCCGCGTCAGAGGGGATGAGGAAACCATCTCGCGGGGAAACGGAAAAGGCTTCCACGGCGGGGCCGTCCATAAGACAGCTGCGCTTGAACTGCTGGCTGAACAGGCGCTTGCAGTAGCTGGTGAGCCAGCGGATCAGCTCCTCGTCGCTGAATTCTCCGGCGTAGGCCTGCTTGGCCAGCCGGAAGGTTTTGGAGGGGCTGAAACCGCAGATCAGCATCTTGTGGGTAAAGAAGTCCTGCAGACTGTAGGAGCCTACCGCGTCTTCGCTCTTTTGTTCGATCTGGTCGTCGTGGATGGGCAGCAGCTCCGGTGTGACCGGGCAGTCCAGCACGTCGTACAGGGCGGCCTTCAGCACGCGATCCTCAGTGGTG
>CACZSJ010000051.1 GCA_902783825.1 Oscillospiraceae bacterium
TGGGATCATTTGTGTCGTCATCGGCTTGACCGGATTGCTTGATCCCAATGATCTGTTCTTTGGGCTCATGTTTCTGCTTCCCGGTCTTGTTCTGCTGTTTCTGCACTTTCGCGCCCAACTGCATCGGCAGACCAGAAAGCCCGTCAGCATCCCTTTGGTCATAGTCCTTCTGTTCTTCCTCTTTATGGGATTGTCGGATCTGGGAAAAGACGCCTTCGGTGTGGCGCTGGGTTTTGGCGTAGCCATTCCCCTGCTGCTTGACTTTCTGCTGCGTATGCGCAGCCGGAAATATCCCGCAGAAACAGAAGCTGTCAAGCCAGCTCCTCCCATTTCACCGCCGCCAAGCACCGCGAATCGAACGCCTGCCCGCAAAGCACGGCCTGTGAAGATTTGCCCCCGCTGTGGAGCTCCCGGCCAGGACGATCTCTGCGAATACTGCGGCGGTCCCCTGTAAATATCATACATAGCAAACGCAGCGGCTCCCAAGCTGGAGCCGCTGCGTTTCCAATTCTTTCAGCCGCCGTAGACGTCGTTCAAGTCCATCAGCACCACTTCGATTTCCATGATTTCTCCGTTGCGCCAGATGGTGAAGACAATGGTATCGCCCACCTGCAGCTGATCCTTTATTTTGCTGATGTCTTCCGTCGTCTTGACCGGCGTGTGATTTGCCTCGGTGATGATATCTCTGTGCTGAATTCCCTTTGCCGCCGCGTCGGTTCCCTCGGTCACCGAAGAAACGTACAGGCCTTCGGGCGGAATTTCCTTATAATTGTTACCCGCATCCTTTGGGATCTCGCCCACGGTAATGCCAATCGCAGGCCGTCCGCGCATCTCGCCGCTGCGGACCAGGGAATTGACCACGGTGCGCACGGTAGCGGAAGGAATCGCGAAGCCGATGCCCTCAATGCTGGAATAGGTGGACATCATTTTCATATTGGTGATGCCAATTACTTGACCATACATGTTATACAGGGCGCCGCCGGAATTGCCTTCATTGATGGCGGTGTTGGTCTGCAGCAGGGTCATGCTGTGGCCGTTGTAGCTGATGCCCCGCTCGATGGCGGAAATAATCCCGTCGGTCAGGGTGCTGCGGAACGTCTGCCCCAGGGGATTGCCGATGGCCGCCACATGGTCGCCCACCGACAGCGTGCCGCTCTCTCCGAACGTGGCCACAGGAAGGCCGCTGGCCTCAATTTTCAATACCGCAATGTCACTGATCGTGTCTGCTCCCACCAGCGTTGCCTCGTAGCTGCTGTCATCGTAAAGGGCGACCGTTACCCGGTCGCACTCGGCAATCACGTGGGTATTGGTAAGGATCAGCCCATCCTCCGACAGGATGACGCCGGTCCCCCAATAGTAGCCGGTAGCGCCGCTGTTATAGCCCGTAATGGCCACAACGGATTCCACACAGTGCTCATACAGCTGTTTGAGATCCATGGGCTCTCCCTCCGCTTTCTCCAGCTTCAGCTCAAAGCCCGGATACAGCTCAGATTGGGAGATATTGATCTCCGCCACATCCGTTTCCACATCGGTGTAGTACTGGTCGAAAAAGTCCGTCCAATCATCGGGAAGCTTATCGCTCTTTGCCTTCGGGGCGTTGCCGGGTTTTTCTCCTCCGCCACGGCCGCCAAACAGCAGCGAGGAGGAGACCAGCAAAAGCGCCACCAGCGCCAATGCGATGCCCCCCTGCCAGCGTTTCCACCCCGTTTTCTTTTGTGGCTTCTGGATGGACGCCGATACCAGCTCTGGCTCCTGCCTCAGCGGATCATACCAGCTTTCCGTGTTGTACCAATCGTTTTTGTTCATTTCTATCCCCTACTCTATACGCTCATTTGGCCAGCGTCAGGGTGAAGACAAACTCTGTCATTCCTCCCTCGCTGCGCACAGCAATATCTTCATCGTGGCTGTTGATGATCTCCTTCACCAGATACAGCCCCAGGCCCACCCCGTCTTTGTCCAGGCTGCGGGAGCGGTCTGATTTATGGAAACGGTCAAAAATAAAGGGCAAATCCTCTTTGGGGATCGACTCCCCGAAATCCTTAACGGACACATAGGCCTTCCCGTCGTCCTTATACAGGCGCAGGATCAGGCAGCTGCCCGGTGAGGCAAACTTCACCGCGTTGTCCAACAGATTGTAAATGACCTGGGTAATCGCGTCCTTGTCCGCCCGAACCATGATGTGGTTGTCCGGCAGTTGCGGGTCCACATCCAGATTCTTTTGGGTAGCCCTGCTCTCAAAGCTCAGCAGAGTCTGCAGAATCAGCTCCGTCAGGTCGAAAACCGTCCGTCGGCTTGGGTCGGCCGCCCGTGCCCTGGTCTGTGAAACGCCCAGCATATCCCGCACCAGGCGGGACAGTCTCCGGGTCTCGTCCCGGATAGAGCGCAGGTATTTCTTTTCATCCTCTGGCGGGATCGTCCCATCCAGAATCCCGTCGGCAAAACCGGCGATGGTGGTCATGGGCGTACGCAGTTCGTGGGAAATGTTGGCGATGAATTCGCTCCTGCGCTTTTCCGCCAGCTCCAGGGAGTCCGCCATCTTGTTGAAGGAGTCGATCAGCGCGCCCATCTCGTCCTCCGGGTCCTCCGTCTGTCTGACGCGAACAGAAAAATCACCCCTGGCAAATTTGCGGGAGGCCGCCGCCATTTCGTCCAGCGGGCGTGCCATATGCTTGGTAAAGACCAGACTTGCCAGCAGTGCGGCGCCAAACAGGCCAGCCGATATGATGAGCGCTATGGACAAAAAGGTGGTCCATCCGCCCAGCATGTTATCCACCTGACTGCTGACGAAGGCAAAGCCCAGCACAGAACCGTCTCCTACCGCCACGATGGGCACCGCAGACACATAGCGCTGGGCTTTGTACATCCCGTCCAGATCGCTGAGCTCGTCGTATCCCCCTGCCAGCACCTGCTGCAGAACGTCCTCGGAAACCGTTTCTCCCAGATGCTCACACCGGGGCGCCTGGTCGGCACAGCATACAACGGTTCCTTGCGTGTCGGTGATAAACACGTGATTCCCTGTCGCTCTGCCAATGGAACTGATGGACATGCTCAACACCCAGCTGTTCAGAGAATCGTTCTGGGCAATGGCCGACGCCGTGCGGGCCACTTCCACCGCCCCGTCGTCCATCTTACTGCGGTACTCGGTGATGACGTAGCTTCTGGCAATGGCCATAAACGAGCAGGCCACGATCAGAAAGCACACCGAAACCAGCGTCGCAGTAGCCACAAAGTTGCGCAGATAAATGCTTTTCATACTAATCCAGCAGCTCGAATTTGTAGCCCACGCCCCAGACGGTTTTCAGACTCCACTTATCCGAGATCCCCTCCAGTTTTTCCCGCAGGCGCTTCACGTGGACGTCCACCGTGCGGGAATCGCCGAAATAGTCAAAGCCCCACACCTCATCCAGCAGCTGGTTGCGGGTGAACACCCGGTTGGGAGAGGCCGCCAGATGGTACAGCAGCTCCATCTCCTTGGGCGGCGTATCGATCTTCTTACCGTCTACGATCAGCTCGTAGGAATCCAAATTGATAACCAGTTTGTCAAAGCTGAGCTTTTTCTCCACCGGCGTGCCGGCGTCGGTACGGCGCATCACCGCGTGAATCCGCGCCAACAGCTCCTTGATCTCAAAAGGTTTGGTAACATAATCGTCAGCGCCCATTTCCAGACCATTGACTTTGTCCCCTATTTCTCCTTTTGCTGTCAACATAATAATAGGCGTGGAGGATTTGCTGCGAATGTCTCGGCATACCTGCCACCCGTCCTTCACCGGCAGCATGATATCCAACAACACCACGTCCGGCTGGAACAGGTCAAACATGGATTCCGCCTTCCCGCCATCGCTGGCGATCATGATCTCAAAGCCGTCCTTGCCCAGATACAGGCGCAAAAGCTCCGCAATATTGGCGTCGTCCTCGATGATCAGCGCGCGTTTGCTCATCCAAACCACTCCTTTACCGAAAAAAGCTCACTGCCATGCATTATAGCCCAAGCTCTGACACAAAGGTTAAAAAACTGTAAAATGCTATCAGGAAAAGTCCAGTTTCTCCAGCTCCAACAGGGCAAAAATATAGATCTTCAGCGCCTCCAACAGCCACTCCTTGCAGGCGGCCTCGTCCACGCCGTGGATGGGCCCGGCAAAGTCTGGCTGCGGCCGCTCCCGATGCTCCGGCCCGAAGGAAACCGCGTTGGGAAATTCTCTGGCGTAGGTGCCGCCGCCGATGGTGTAAGGCTGCGCCTGCTCGCCGGTAATCTCGTTGTAGGCGCGGATGCACACCTGCACCGCCGGATTGTCCAGCGACATGTAGAAGGGCGCCTTGTCGGTATCGATCAAAACCTCCGCCGCTCCCTGCGCCTTCTCCAAGATGCCCGCCGCCAGCTTTTCTCCGCTCATGTTGGTGGGATAGCGGGAGTCAAAGACCTGGGTGATGCGCCCGTTTTCCAGGCTGATCACGCTTCCGATGATGGTCAGCGGCTGGAACAGTCCGTCGTCCGCCGCCACGCCGATCTCGCCGCCGGCCGTATCCCGATGCAGCAGCTCCAGCAGGCGCAGAAAACCTTCCTCCGCCTCGCTGCCAACCCGGTTTTCCAACAGGTATTCCACCAGCTTGCCCACGGCGTTCACCGTGCCGTCCGGCATGGAAGCATGCCCGCCGATCCCTCGCGCGGTCAGCTGCCAGATGCCTGGCTTCTCCTCGCAGGCTTCCACCCATTCTGATGAGGCCAGCTTCTCGGCGCGCACCAGCGCCTGCGCCTTATCCGGGATGGCGTTGGCAGCCACGCCGCCATGCAGCTGCAACA
>CACZSJ010000052.1 GCA_902783825.1 Oscillospiraceae bacterium
AGTGCCAGTCTGGCCCGCTGGGAGCGGGCTGTATTTATTCAGCGCAATACTACCAGCAGAAGGGACGCTTTGACAGGAATCCCAAAATCGGCGACCAAGTATTTTTCCAGACTGGCGGGCAGATCGGTCATACCGGTATCGTTGTCGAGGTTACTGACACTACCATCGTCACTGTTGAGGGAAATGCCTCCGACCAGGTAAAGCGGAACACATACAACCGCGGTAACAGCTATATTGCCGGCTACGGCCATCCGCTCTACAGCGATACTCCTACGGACGCTGTGGCGGTGCCAGCGCTGGAAGCTGTGCCCGAATCTGAGCCCGTGGCCACACCCGTCAATTGCATTGTCTCCATCCCACAGCTGAAGAACGGTTCGACCGGCAATGCTGTAAAGAATGCCCAGACTCTGCTCATCGAGAAAGGATACGCCTGCGGTGGCAGGGTTATTGCTGGGAGGGAAACTGCTGATGGCGAGTTCGGCCACGCTACAGAGGGTTCTGTGAAAGCTTTCCAGAGGAGCAAAAATCTTTCTGCCGACGGGATTATCGGCGCTGCCACCTGGAAGGCCCTTTTGACTGCCTGAAAACTCCATATATCATTTTCGCCCACCGTGGACTTAGGTCTGCGGTGGGCTTTTTTTATTTTCTGTCTCAAAACACGTTAACAAAACGGCACCAAAATCTCCGTAGTATGAGGTGAGACATTTATGACTACGGAGGAGATTAGGCAGGTTCAAGTATTGATCTCCCAAGGTTTGGGCTATCGAAAGATCGCAACGCTGACTGGCATTTCGGCCAATACAGTAAAGGCCTACTGCAACAGGCATAAAAGTGAGCTTCCCGTTGTGGACCCCGGAAAAGCTCTTTGCAAAGGCTGTGGAAAGCCCATCACGCACGTCCCGCAGCACAGGCAGCGCCAGTTCTGCTCGGATAGCTGCCGCATGACATATTGGAACAGTCACCGGGATCAGGTTCGGCACAAGCTCAATTATCCAAAGCAGTGCCCATGCTGCGGAAAAGAATTTGAAATCAGGGGAAACCCTAACCGTAAGTACTGCTCCCGGTCCTGTGCCGACAGGGCAAAGCGGAAAGGTCTGGTGGCCGATGGACACTGATTATAAGGCTGCACTGGTTGCCTATAGGGCCAGCATGTCACTAGCTGCGTCTCTACTTTCTGATGGGGTTATAACCGAGAAAGAGTACGGCCAAATTGATAGAATTATTGCCAAAAGGCACGGCTTAGATTTGTCCACTATATGCTGCCGAAATCCGTTGATAGTGCTCGAAAACAGAGGTAATATGCGACACAACGAAGGGAGTGACGCAGATGGACCGGACGATTTCCAAGGTCAATTTTGAGCTTAAGCGGCAAATAAACGTGCTTCGCGTTGCCGCTTATGCCCGGGTATCAACAGGAAAAGATAGTATGCTCCACTCGCTCTCCGCCCAAGTCAGTTACTACAGCGACATGATACAAAAGCACCCTGGATGGCTTTACTGTGGTGTTTACGCCGATGAGGCTCTGACGGGAACAAAGGAGTCACGTAAGAACTTCCAGCGCCTTTTGGCAGATTGTCGCGCTGGGAAAATTGATCTGGTCATTACGAAGAGCATCTCCCGCTTTGCGCGGAATACCGTGACGCTGCTGGCTACGATCCGAGAGTTGAAAGACCTGGGAGTAGATGTCTTTTTTGAGGAGCAAAACATCCACACAATGAGCACTGATGGTGAGCTCATGATCACCATTTTGGCAAGCTACGCGCAGGAAGAAAGCCGCTCCGCCAGTGAGAATCAGAAGTGGCGGATAAAAAAGTGTTTCGAGGCCGGTATTCCCTATGATCCTACTCTGTTGGGTTATCGCATCAGGAATGGCAAGTATGTGATCGAACCAGAGGAAGCCAAAACAGTCAGGCGCATTTACGAGGAGTACTTATCCGGGAAAGGAATACAGACAATTGCGAACGAGCTGAACCGTGACGGCATAGTCACCAGGTTTGGCATGGAGTGGCACACATCCGGCGTGCAGCGGATTCTCCGGAATATCACCTACACAGGAAACCTGCTCCTGCAAAAAACCTTCAGTGAGAATCATATTACCAAGCGGAAGATCATGAATACAGGTGAGCTTCCCAAATATGCGGTGACAGATAGCCATGAAGCGATTGTTGACATGGCGACCTTTAACGCGGTTCAGGCCGAGATCGAGCGGCGGGCGAAAAAGCATAGCCATCCCCGCAACACAAAAGAGAAGTTTCAATTTACAGGCCTGATTGTCTGCGACAAGTGCGGAAAGAACTATCGCAGAAAGATTGTGACAACAGGGCCGGTCTGGATTTGCTCCACATACAATGCCAAGGGGAAAGCGGCATGCCCATCAAAACAGATCCCAGAGCCCACGCTGGAAGCGATAACCGCCGACGTAGACCTCGCAACCCTGAGGGAAATCCGGGCACAGGATGGAAATGCGTTGCTCCTTCAGTACCGAGATGGCACAGAGGAGACTCGCGTATGGAAGGACCGTTCCCGCACCGAATCGTGGACTCCGGAGATGCGGGCTATGGCAGCGCGAAAAGCAAAGGAAAGGTGGAATCGGAATGCCTAGTGTAACCATGATCCCCGCAACAAAGAGCATCCATTTGAAGCAACCCTTAGTCCTAAAGCCACGCCGCAAAACGGCCGGATACGCCAGGGTTTCTACAGATAAGGACGAGCAGTTTACCAGCTATGAGGCGCAGATCGATTACTATACCCAGTACATTAAGTCTCATGACGATTGGGAATTTGTAAAAGTCTACTCTGACGAGGGCATATCCGGCCTAAGCACGAAAAAGCGCGAGGGCTTTAACGAGATGATCGAAGCCGCCCTTGCCGGAAAGATCGACCTGATTGTGACGAAAAGTGTGAGCCGTTTTGCCCGGAACACGGTGGATGGCCTGACAACCATCCGAAAGCTCAAGGACGCTGGCTACGAGGTTTATTTTGAAAAAGAGAACATCTGGACCTTCGATAGCAAGGGCGAGCTGCTTCTTACCATCATGTCCTCCCTTGCCCAGGAAGAGAGCCGCAGCATTTCGGAGAATGTAACCTGGGGCCAGCGGAAGCGCTTTGCTGATGGGAAAGTGTCCATGTCCTATAAGCAATTCTTGGGCTATGAAAAAGGCCCTGACGGGCTCCCCAAGGTGGTCCCGGAACAGGCGAAAACGGTGCGGTATATTTACGACCTTTTCATGAGCGGCAAGACAGTGAAAGCCATTGCAAAGCAACTCACGGCAGAAGGCGTACCTACTCCAGGAGGCAAAAAAGTATGGCGTGATGCCACCGTGGAAAGTATCCTGACAAACGAAAAGTACAAGGGCGATGCGCGGCTTCAAAAGACTTTCACTGTGGATTTTCTGCAGAAGAAAACGAAGATAAATGAAGGCGAGGTTCCGCAGTATTACGTGGAAAGCAGCCACGAGGCGATCATCGCCCCGCGCTGTTCGATCGGGTGCAAGAAGAAATGGCCCGCCGAAAAAGCCTCGGTCGCACTTACAGCGGTAAGAGCATCTTTTCTTGCCGCCTGATCTGCGCGGATTGTGGCCATTACCTCGGCCCGAAAGTATGGAATAGCACCACTAAGTATCGTCACACAGTCTGGCAGTGCAATAACAAATTCAAAGGTGAGCATAAATGCACCACGCCTCACCTTACAGATGCGACGATCAAAGCGAAGTTCCTGGAAGCCTTTAATCAGTTGCTTGCTGACAGAGAGGCCCTGATTGCAGACTGCCGGAGCATGCAAACGGTGCTTACTGACTGCAGCGACATAGACCGAGAAATCAAAGGGCTGCAGCAGGAGTTGGACATTGTGGAAGAGCTGATCCGCCGATGCGTGGACGATAACAGCTCCACAGCTATTGACCAAGACGAATACAATGCTCGGTACAACAGCCTAATAGAGCGTTACGATAAAGCCCAGGAGCGGATTGCCGTTTTGAAACGGAAACGGGCGGAGCGCCGAGTCAAGGCGGACGCGATCGGGAATATGATGTTCCGCCTGCGGGAATTGGATCAGCCGCTGGAGTTTTTTGATGAGCGGCTATGGCTTGAAGTGATCGATAGCGTTTTAGTCCACCCCAACGGCCTACTTACATTCAAGCTGTACGACGGCACAGAAGTATCTGCATAATACTCCCCAATAAGGATCTGGCAGGCCAAATTGGTCTGCCAGTTTCTTTCTGTTGTAGTTATCTCCTAGAACAGGCGCTGTTTCAAATCGGGATTACATATCTTGTATACAATCACGCACATTCTCATCATGCTGCTTTTTCAAAGCATTCTGGGTGATCCTGAGGATTGATCAAAAACTGATACAAATTCATGTCGCCGGTTTTGCAGTTGAGAATGTTCATCAAAGTAAACTGATGTAGCACGGCACTTGTATGCGGACCGGAGTAGTCAAGTGTTGCGACTACCATCTCTAGAGAAAACACTTCCGTTCCAAACGATTTATACATTTCCGTTATAATTCTTTTTTGTGTGTTACTCAGCAACGGTGGTCCCTCTTTAGGCGTCCTTAGCAGACGGTAGCGGCGTGATGTTTCTTTCTCTACAAGCCCCAGTTGTTGCGCTAAAAGCATATCTGTATACCATTTGCTCTCTGATTCTATATCGACGTAATCTTCAATTGTAACCACTCCTTTTTCGAGGCATTCATATAGTATCGTACCTACGCGTCTGTCTTTTGAGGATCTGTGCGACGATATCAGATAGTCGATCTTTTCGAGAATAGAGGGATCATATTCATCTGCTTTGTATGGAGAAATAGTTTTCTCGTCAGCTTTATCCGCAGGTGAATTTGTGGCTATGTGGTACACCTTGTTTTTTGCCCGATCAATAAAGATCTCTATAATGCCTTGCTCTTTCAGTTGGCTAATTAAACTCCCGCCAGTAAAATAGTTAATGCCAAGCGCTTCATCGATGTCTGCGCAAGTAAAATTGATTTTTCCTTCGGCAAGGCTCTGGAGCAGAAAGTATGCGCATTGTCCAATCCTGGAATCTTGGTTTTGCGCAAGCTGTTTTAGCATTTGCACGCCATAAGTGCACTCCCATTCTTCCGGCACATTAGGAAGATCAATTTCGCTCGTATTTTGCAGCTCGACAGGTTCCTCATAATCGGCAAGCGAGATGGCTTCTGTTACTTCTTCCTGTGCAGTGGGCGGAACTAAAGGGCTGTGCGCCAACTCCACCTCAGCCGCGTGGTTCTCCTCCTCCTTTTTGCTCAATCGTAGCCTGCGTTCATCGATCGCACGAGAAAGGAGCTCCAGATAATACTCCAGGAAGTAGGTTAGGTCTCCACCGTTTTCTTCGCGCATTATATTTGCTACAGCATCAAAGTACCCATACCCTTTGCGGGCAATCAGAGCCGAGAGGCTGACCTCACCGAAAAAAGTATATCCGGCGCGAACGAGGATCACACTGGAAAGGATACGCCCAAGTCGTTCATTCCCTTCAGCGAAAGGCCTTACGACCATCGTCCATGCTTGTACGACCGCAGATTTGATCAGTGGATGCACCCTCTGATCTGCTAAGAACACAGCTGATATGTAATGACATTTGTCAAGAGGCGATATGCCTGTAACAGGGTCACCACAGAAATTTTGTTGTTGGAAGGCATCTTG
>CACZSJ010000053.1 GCA_902783825.1 Oscillospiraceae bacterium
GAGGGGATAAAGCGCAGATTGCTGGAAGCGCTGACCTGTCCGCTGTCGTCCAGGCGCAGGTGCAGCTCGTCACACAAAGAAACGCTTTGCATGATCATCACCATATCGTGATATCCGTCTTCCCGGCGCCGGGTCACGTCCAGGGACAGATTCAGTTTGGCATAGGCTTTTTCTCGGATTTCCCTCATGGCCGTCCTCTACGCGAACAGATAGACCCGCAGCTCGTAGGGCCGCGTGGTAAAGCCGTTGGCGATCACAAAATTCATGTCGTAATTGGAGAAAACCAGCGTCCCTTGGTTCAGGTCGATCTCCTCCGGAGCGTCCCAGCGGAGCGCCTCGGCACTGAATGAGCAAATGACCAGCAGCTTTTTCCCCTCATAGCTGCGCTCGTAGGTGTAAAAATGCTTGTCCTTGGGCCGATATTCCCGATATGTCCCGTACAGCACCAGGGGCTGCTCTTTGCGGAATTTCAGCAGCTTCCGATAGAAATTGAGCAGGGAATCGGGGTCTGCTTCCTGGGCTTGGACGTTGATCTGCCGATAGTTCTCGTTGACGAAGAACCAGGGCTTGGCCGTACTGAAGCCGGCGTTTTCCCCGTCGGTCCATTGCATGGGCGTGCGGGCGCTGTCTCGGGACGTCTGCTGGATCAGCTTGAGCACCCTGCTCTTGGGCAGGATACGGGACGCAATCCGGGCGCCGTTTTTGGTCATCACGTCCTCATACAGGTCCACACTGGGCAAGCGCAGGTTCAGCATGCCGATCTCCTGCCCCTGATACACGAAGGGCGTCCCCCGCTGCAGCAGATACATGGCCGCCAGCATCTTCCCGCTTTCGGTGTGATGCTCCTCGCTGCCGTAGCGGCTGATGATCCGTGCATGGTCGTGGTTTTCGAGGTACAAGGCGTTCCAAGCCTTCCCCTGGAGCTTGTTCTGCCAGTCGCTGAAGGCTTTTTTCATCTTCACCAAACTGAAGGGCCGCTGCACCATGTCCGTCAGAAAGCAGTCCGCCTCCATATGGGAAAAGGCAATCATCTCGTCCAGCACCTGATCCGGCCCCTCCGTCACATAGCGCAGGGCAATTTCCGGCGTGGTCATGGGACTTTCCCCCACCGTGAAGCAGTCGTAATGATCCAGCACGTCCCGTTTGAATTCTTTCAGATATTCGTAGGCCGCCGGGCGGTTGGAGTAATGGCGCAGGCCGTTGGCCGCCGGCAGCTTGGGATAAGCGTTTGGCAGGCCGGGCGCTTTGGAGATGAAGGTGATCACGTCTTCCCGGAATCCGTCCACTCCCATGTCCAGCCAGAAACGCATGATTCTCTTGACTTCCTCCCGAACCTTGGGATTGTCCATATTCAGATCCGGCTGCTTGCGGGCAAAGAGATGCAGATAGTATTCGTCCCGCTGCTCGTCATATTCCCAGGCGCCGCCCTCAAACAAGCTGGTCCAGTTGTTGGGCGGATGGCGCCGGCCTGTGAGCCCTACGTGCCCCGGCCTCCAGTAGTAATAGTCGTAGTAGGGACTCTCCGGCCCTTTTCGGCTCTCCTGAAACCAGGGATGTTCGTCGGAGCTGTGATTCACCACCAGATCCATAAACACCCGCAGCCCTCGCTTATGAGCCTCCTCCAGCAGCTGCTGAAATACTTCCAGCGTGCCGTAGTCCGGATGAATGTCCATGTAGTCGGAAATGTCGTAGCCGAAATCCGCATTGGGCGAGGGATAAAGCGGAGAAAACCAGATGGCATCCACGTGCAGGCTCTTGATGTAATCCAGCTTCTGCAGCACACCCCACAAATCGCCGATGCCGTCGCCGTTGCCATCGCAAAAACTTCGCGGCCAGATGTGATAGACCGCCATTTCCTTATACCACTGTCTGCCCTCCATGATCCTCTTCCTCTCGATCCGTGCCCGCCGGAGACGGGTCTTTTTCCTGCCTTTCTGTTTTCCTTATAGTACCACAGCCTCTCCGGCTTCGCAACGGGTTGTGGGAAATCCTTACCATTTTCTTTCGCTCTGCTGCCAATTGGTTTGCATTGATTGACAAAACGGTAAAAAAGTGATATAAAAAGGGGTAATCTCTTGGAAAGGATTGTCCTGCGCTCAAGGGCGCGGGGATGTATGCTTGCCATGAAAAAGCGCTTTCTTTCAGCTGCGCTGATCCTGTTGGGACTGCTGCTGCTGTTGCCTGGCGCCTGTGCCGATTATATCTATCCCGCCCCTGCCGCGATCCCGGCCGGTCAGGCCATCGATCACCTGGTGGCCACCGTTGCCTCTGACAGCCAGGTGGACGGCAGTCTGCCTGAAGGTTTGTGGCTGGCAGTGGAAACGCAGGAGGATGCAGCCAACGTCTTTCTGCAGGGCACGCTGTTTGACGCCGGCGTATATGACTGTATCATCAACATCGATAACGCCTCCTTCACCTGCCAGATCACGATTCTGCCACCGGCCCCTGTTGTGATGTCCAGCGCCGATCTGCGCTGCTATCCCGGAGAGGCCGTGCAGGTAAGCGTCAGCGCCGAGTCTCCGGGCGGCCGACTGAGCTATCAATGGTATCGGAGTCTTTCCTCCGAAGAAACGGGCGAGGCCCTGGATGGCGCCACAGAAGACAGCTTGCTGGTTCCCACTGATCAGTTGGGCACCCTGTACTACAGCTGCCTGGTTACCAGCAGCGTGGACGGACTGTCCAGCTTTGCCCATTCTACCCCCATTGCGGTGACTGTGGAGGAACTGTCTGTCTCTGCCATCGCCGTGGAGGCGCTTCCCGTGCGCACCGAGTATGCCCTGGGCGACACGCTGGATACCGCCGGGCTGACCGTTCGCGCAACGCTTGCCAACGGAAACACCCTGCTCCTGGACGAGGGCTTCGGCGTCTACCCCACCCGCCTGGATACGTCGGGCGAACAGGAAATCGAAATCAGCTATCAGGGACAAACCTGCAGTTTTCCCGTCTACGTGCAGCAGTCGGGGGAAATCATCACCGGCATCGGTGTGCTGACCCTGCCGGAGAAAACCCATTACCGGGTCGGAGACAGTCTGGAAACCCGCGGGCTCTCGATCCGGGTCTATACCAACGAAGGCTACCGGGACGTAAGCGAGGGGCTGGACTGTTCGCCGCTTCTTTTTGAAGAAGCCGGAAAGCAGACGGACGTCAGCGTCAGCTACGGCGGCAAAACCTGTACCTTCACGGTGCAGGTGGACGGCCTCCCCGCCGGGCTTTCCATTGCCCGGCTCCCGGACAAAATCCAATACGCCCAGGGCGAGGCCCTGGACACCACCGGGCTGATTGTCCGTCAGGTGAACAGCGACGGAAGCATGGAGGATATCACAAGCGGCTTCACCTGCAGCCCCGAGCGGCTGGAGGCGCTTGGGCACCAGGAAATCACCGTCCAGTACGGAGACCTGAGCTGCCTCTTCCACGTCACGGTGATCCGCGCGGCGGCGCCCGTCGGGGAAGCCACGCCGGTACCTACGCCGGAGCGCACGCCCGCGCTCTCCCCCGAAAGTCTGCCGACGCCCACGACTGAAAGCGCAACGGAACCGGCGCCTGAGAGTTTGCCGGAGCCCGCGCCCGAAAGCGCGGCGACGCCGGAGTCTGCGGCTGCGCCAACCACGGAGGACACGCCTGCGCCCACAACAACTCCGACGCCCAGCCCCAGCCCTGCCGCGCCCTCCCCCGCACCGTCTGCGGCTCCCGAGGCCAGGACAAGCCCCTCGCCTCAGAGCCCCCAGGACATCCCGGACACCGGATCGACCCCTGCCCCCTCCGCCGAGGTGGGCAACGCCAAAACGCTGTTTGTGGTGGTGCTGATCGCCTCGCTGATTACCCTGGCCGCGCTGGGCGCTTACGTGTACATCACGAACCGGGGCGGCGTCACCATGGCCCTGGAGGCAATTCAAGCCTTCTTCCGCGGCAGTCGCGGGCGCTAAGCCTCAGATACGCCGCCGAAACCGATCCGGATCGGGGCGAGCTTTCCCCGGTTCGGACCGCTTTTTCCGGCCTTTTTTCTTGAAAAGATGTTGACACGTCCCCCGGGATATGGTATTATCTCATGGCTGAATAAGGGAACGGCCATGCGGGTGTAGTTCAATGGTAGAACACCAGCCTTCCAAGCTGGATACGTGGGTTCGATTCCCATCACCCGCTCC
>CACZSJ010000054.1 GCA_902783825.1 Oscillospiraceae bacterium
GAAGCTATCGATGATTATCTGAGCGTACGTGACAGCGAAAAAATCGCCCCAGAGGACAAACAGGCTCTGTTTATCAGCCGAGATTATAAGCGCATAGGCGTGCGCGGCGTGCAGAAAATGGTGGATAAAAAACTCAAGCAGGCCGGACTTGACAGTACGCGCTATTCGCCCCACAAGCTCCGTCATACTGCCGCAACCCTCATGCTTAAAAACGGCGTTGACACACGCGCCCTTCAAGAAGTACTTGGACACAGCAATCTCAATACTACTCAGATTTATACACATTTGGACAATGCAGCGCTGCACGAGGCTGCTATGGCAAATCCAATCGGCCGTAAGCATAAATCTGAAATTGAGTCTTGACAAAAGAAAAGAGCCATCCGTTAAAAACGAATGGCTCTTTCACATTTTTGTGCATAAATTCATGAAAGAGTGACAGGTTTTATGGTTATAACCACTCTCCCCTCTCGCTATCTCCCCAGAACCGCGGCTACAGCCTCTCCGATTCCCTTAACCGGGATCAGTTTCAAGCCTGCTGGGCACTGGATTTCATCGCGGGCATGAGCAGGAATGACACAGCGTTTGAAGCCAAGCCTGGCAATCTCAGATAAGCGTTGATTCAAAGCGCTGACACTGCGAATCTCGCCAGACAGTCCGACCTCTCCGATTGCGGCAAGATCCGCGCCCAGTGGCCGATCCAAAAAGCTGGAAGCAATTGCAAGTGTTGTCGCCAAATCAGCGGCCGGTTCATCTAAAGTCAGCCCACCGATGACGTTGATGTAGGTGTCGCAATTGCCGATCGGCATCCCGCCACGTTTTTCCAAAACCGCCAGCAACATAGCCGCACGGTTATAATCAACACCATTGCTTCGACGTGCTGCATTGTATCCCGAAGGACTAACTAGAGCCTGCACTTCTGCCAGGATCGGACGCGTTCCTTCAATCACACAAGCAACACAGGTGCCGGGACTGTTTTCCGGCCGACCTGACAGCAAAAGCTCAGAAGGGTTCTCGACACAGCGAAGCCCACACTCTTCCATCTCAAACACACCGATTTCATTGGTTGAGCCAAAACGGTTCTTCGCTGCACGTAAAATGCGAAAGCTGGTATTGCGTTCCCCTTCAAAATACAGCACACAGTCAACCATATGCTCCAGTACTTTCGGACCGGCAATACTCCCCTCTTTGTTCACATGCCCGACCACAAAAACGGTCAGACCCTTTTCCTTGGTCACGCGCATGATCCGCATGGTGCATTCACGAACCTGGCTGATACTACCCGGCGCCGAGCTGATGTCCCCGTCGGAAACCGTTTGAATGGAATCCACAATCATCAAATCCGGCTGCAGCCTGTCAATGCAATTGAGAATGCTGTCCAGATCCGTTTCAGCCAAGATATACAGGTCTTCATTGGCCACGCCAAGGCGCATAGCACGCAGCTTGAGTTGACGCTGACTTTCCTCCCCGGTCACATACAGCACTTTTCTTCCAGCCAAAGGCTGCCCGCACATTTGTAAGAGCAAGGTAGATTTTCCAATCCCAGGCGCACCGCCTACCAGGTTCAGAGAACCAAGTACTGCGCCTCCGCCCAGAACTCGATCAAATTCCGAGATTCCAGTTGTAAATCGAATTTCTTCTTCTGTATCCAATTCTGACAATCTTCGGGCGCTTGCCTGTTCCATGCTGCGTCCCGTGCCGGACTTTTTGGAGTTCTTCCCTTCCAGCTTCACTTCTACAAGGGTATTCCAAGCTCCACAGGAGGGGCACTTTCCGCCCCAGTTCGCAGTTTCATTTCCACACTCCGTGCAGCAGTAAATTGTCTTTTGTTTCGCCATAGCGTACTCCGTTCTCTATGTATAATCCTGTTGAATTGCCATTGCGCGATACTGCAGAAAAGATGTCAAAAGCACCGAAGCAAACGCGGTTTGATAAGAACTGTCGATCAGACGATCTAAATCAGCCTCATTGGATAAGAAACCACACTCCACAAGGATCGCAGGACAACGCGCATTGGCTGTTATATACAGTTTTGGGGGTGCCGGCTCAGCAACACGGCGATTCTTCTCCTGAAGATTAGCAAGTAAATTCTTATGGGTCAATTCACCGAAAATCCGACTCGCATCCCCAGCTGCATACAAAACCTGAGCACCGCTGGGTTGAGAGGTGGGAAATGTGTTTTGATGGATGCTAATCAGTACGCCATCCTTTACACTGTTAATCAGCTCGGTACGATAGACCAAATCATCGTGTTCACTGTATGCTGCAAATTCGGTTCTCCGGGCGTCATCAACACGAGTCATTACGGGATCCAGCCCGCAAAACTGTGCAACTGCCTGTAGTTTTAGTGCAATTGCCAGATTGATATCGCTTTCCTTCATTCCGTTCAGAGCAATGGCGCCACCATCGATCCCCCCATGTCCCGGATCGACAATCAACTGTGCGGAGTTCTCTTCTCCTGTATGCCCGCCTGTCGGGCGCAAATCCTGCGCAGAAAAAGCAAACATCAATGCCGCCGCCAGAATCAAGAGCACAACAAAAACGGTCGTGGCTTGTATCCTGGATTTTGAACGCTCCATGGATTTCCTCCTATCATCCAGTTGCTGAAGCTATTTTATTATATCTTTTTGGCCATCCCAAGTCAATCCTGCAACGCCTACAGGAGAATGCACAGCAAGCCCCCGCTCCCTTCATTTATGATTCGCTGCAAGGCCTCCTGCAGCTTTCGTTTTGCGCTGTCAGGAAGCGCCTGCAGCTTTGTCGTCAGCCCTTCCTCGGCAATGGTGTTTAATGATTTCCCGAAGATATTGGATTCCCAGATCCGGTTGACATCGCCGTTAAATCCCTGCAGGAGGAAGTTGATGATCTCCTCCGAGGCAGTTTCTCCTCCGATTGCCGGACTGACCTCTGTTTCCACATTGGTCATCAGCATGTGAATCGCCGGCGCGCTGGCCTTCAGACGAACCATGTACTTCCCTCCCTGCCGCACGATCTGCGGCTCCTCCAACTGCATCTGAGAGGCATCAGGTACCACAACGCCATACCCTGTGCTGCGAACGTCTTCAAGAGCGCTTTTTAATCTGGAGTAATCCTCCATAATCAGACTCATGTCAGTGAGCGTCGAAATCAAATCCGCGTCATTCCGAATCGCAAGACCTGTCTGTTCGCTAATTGTTTCATAGTACAGTGAGCGCGGCAACTGAAGCTCCAGAGATACTTTTCCATTACCCAGGTCAGAACCTCTTATTCTTGCTGAACTAATCTTTTCATTTTCCAAGATTTGGTCAGCAAGGCGACTACAGTCCTTGATCTTCATCATCTGTTCACTTGCCTGTCGAACGCTGTCAAGCACCTGCATGCGCAGGGTGTTTTCATGATCCAGTGCATCAAACCATTCGGGCAGGAAAACCCCAAGTGATTTTACCGGAAACTCTTCCAAAACACTGCTCATAATACTTTGTATATCTTCTTCGCTGAGCTTGAGGCAATTGACGCACAGGCATTTTGCCTGATATTTCTCCGCAATAGCAAAAGACAGTGTTTCCGCTTCCGCGCTTTCCGGTTCAACACAGTTTAGCAAGATTACAAACGGCTTATTCAGCGCCTGTAATTCTCCAATCACTCGTTCTTCCGCTGCCAAATAGTTCTCTCGCGGAATGTCACAGATACTGCCGTCAGTCGTTACGACCAGTCCAATGGTTGAATGCTCCGTGATCACCTTTCTCGTTCCCTGTTCGGCGGCCTCCGTCAGCGTGATCTCATGATCAAACCAGGGAGTTGTAACAAGTCGCTCTTCTCCCTCCTCATACTGTCCCCCCACGCCATCTACCATGTAGCCAACACAATCTACAAAGCGCACAGATATC
The DNA here is from genome assembly GCA_902783825.1 of Oscillospiraceae bacterium. Taxonomy (GTDB): domain Bacteria; phylum Bacillota; class Clostridia; order Oscillospirales; family Oscillospiraceae; genus Limivicinus. The sequence continues at coordinate 3,864 of CACZSJ010000054.1, forward strand.
TCGGCATTACCCGGCAAGATGATCGTCGCGGCCTCTTCCGGGACAAATTTCGGCTCCGATGTCATGATTGTACGACCGGAACCGCTTTGAGGTAATTCATCTTTGGCGCGCTCACGCATATAGGGGTCTTCAATTTTTGGAATAACCAGGGTCTCCATGAAGCGTTTAATCAAACTGGACTTTCCCGTCCGAACCGGACCGACGACACCGAGCATGAATGCTCCGTCCGTGCGCTTTGCAAGATCCTGATAAATGGTTGTATCCGTCATAGAAAAAGCCTCCGCATTCATTCTCGTTTGTACGAGTCTATGACCTGCGAAGGCTATTTATACCCCTTGTCTCTTCAGCTGAAATCGATCAATGCTTTATGAGTTTCAGAAAGACGAATCCTAAGGCTGGGAAACCGTTCCTGCAAAGCTGCTGCAAGCTGCTGCATAACTGGATTCTCTGTAGAAAAATGATCTGCGTCGATCAGGTTCATGCCCAGTTCAGAGGCCTGCTGAAATTGATGATATTTAACATCCGCCGTCACGTAGGTATCGCAGCCGGCCCGCCAGGCATCCTCCAGGGCATCGGCTCCCGCACCGCCCATGACTGCGATTTTGAATACAGGGCGACCGGCGTCATAATAGCGCAAGCCGTTTGCATTCAGCGCCTCCTTACAGGATGACAAAAACGCAGGCAGCTGCAGCGGCTCCTGCAAATGACCAATGCGACCGCAATTGTCCTTGTCCAAACTGCCTGTAACACAAGCCCCCAGCCTGTTGATCAACACATCGTTGACGCCGCCCTCTGCAATATCCAGATTGGTGTGCATGCAGATCGCGGCAATTTGATGCTCAATCATCTTTAGGACCTTTGCCCCCGCGCCTTCATCGGTGACGGAGCGGAGGGGTTTCCAGATGACAGGGTGGTGAGAAACGATCAAGGAAGATTTGGTTTGAATGGCCTCCTCGATCACGGCATCCGTAATATCCAACGCCAGCAACACCTCGGAAACCTGCTGATCATGCCGTCCCACCAGAAAGCCGGAATTGTCAAAATCAGTTTGCAGGGCAAGGGGCGCGATGCCAGCCAAATACTCAAATATTTCCTGAACCGTTTGCATCACGAAGCATCTCCTCTATTTGCTGTTTGGCTGTGGCCAGAAGTTTCGCTTTTCCACTTTCTCCTTCTCCACCTGTCTGGAGGCCAGATAGCGCACGTCCCAGCCGCTGTGCGCGATCCTGAAGATAGCGAGCGCACAAGGGGTCACGCCGAATATGATGATACGCACCAGTAAACATCTCCCCATCGTTCAAGCAGTCACATTCACTGCCAAAACGTACGCGGAGAATGGAAAAGCACCGCCCAGCATCCTCAACCAGCCTTTCTTCTACGATGCCGTATTCATTGCTGGTAAGCCAGTAGCGCAGCACCTCTGCCTTTGTCATGGGCTGCAGGAGCATCGTATACCGAGGATCCATCGTCCACTCAGCCAGATCCAGGATACGGCATATGGTATCCCCTCCCATTCCGGCAATCACGATGGTATCGATTTTGCGGGGATCGCATCCCTGCAAACCGTCGCAGAGCAGAAATTGGATTTTGTGCTGTACCTGTTCATACGCCGCAGTTGCCTTAGCAGCTGACAAGGGGCCTTCTTTAATATCAGAAGCAATAAGATTGCCGAGGTATCCCCTCTTAGCCAAGGTTGTGGGCAGATAACCGTGATCGGTTCCAACGTCAATAACGCCTACTCCATCTTCAATCAGCTCCAAAAGCGTCTGTATTCTCTGGTTCACATTCTCAACTCCTTCTATACAAAATAGCCGGTACAAGACCGGCTATTCCATTTCATTTCGATTCCAGAATGGTCGCCAGATGCTCCAAAAACGCATCCGGATCCACGCCGTGTGCAGCGCATGCCTGCTCCAGACTCTCGCCGCTGGCCATTGCGCAGCCCATACAGTGCATGCCAATCGCCTGAAAGGCGGGCATAACTTCCGGGCAGTTTTCAACGATTTCAGAAATCAAAGTCTCTCTGCTTATTTCCATGTTGTTTCTCCTTACAATTGCATAAGGAAAGGGACGCATACGCTATGCGCCCCTTTCCTCAGACAGGCAATTAGGCCTGCTCTCTCATCTTAGCAAAGCACTCGCTGCAGTAAACGGGACGATCGGACTTGGGTTCAAAGGGAACTCTGGCCTCTCCACCGCAGGCAGCGCAAACAGCCGTAAAGTACTCACGGGGGCCGCGTGCAGCATTCTTGCGGGCATCACGGCAGGGCTTGCAGCGCTGAGGCTCATTCTGGAAGCCGCGCTCCGCGTAGAACTCCTGCTCACCGGCGGTGAAAACGAACTCATTACCACACTCTTTGCAAACTAAGGTCTTGTCTTCGTACATTTTGAATCCTCTCTTTTGATGTTGCCGTGTTGGCTGTATTTGCGATCAGCTCTTGCTGATATCGCCAAGGTTTAGGTTCCGCGCCAGTTTGCGCCGGATTCTTTGTACCGCATTATCTACCGCTTTGACGTCCTTCTGCAGTTTCTGGGCAATCTCCGTATAGGAAAGACCATCCAGATATAACTCCAAAACCCGGGACTCAAGCTTGGACAAATGCTGTGCAAAGCTCTGATATAATTCTACCTTGCTCTCTCTGGCCAGAACCAAATCCTCCGTGCTGCGCCGGAAGATTTCTTGCGCTGTCGCTAAGGGCGAACGGGGATCTTCGGAGAGGAGTTCAAACGACATACCGTCGTTCAGGGGTAAATGTTTCAAACGATTGGCAGTTTTAATCGCGGTCCTCAGCCGCATGCGGATACAATGCTCCGCAAAAGTGCGGAAAGTAGTTCCTTCGTTCGGTGAAAATTGCCTTACGGCGGAAAGCAAACCAAGCATGCCTTCCTGGCTCAAATCTTCGCTGTCTCCGCCGGCCAAAAACAAAGGCCGTGCGCAAACACGCACCAAACGGGTATAACGCTCAGTAAGGGCTTCTTCAGCCGCCCTGTCATTTTGGGATACCATCAGAAGCAGCTGTTCATCGCTTAAACCGGAATAGTCAATCATAGAACACTCAAATATTACCAATCAGACATTGTTTATTATACAGCATCTTTGGTCAAAGTCAATAGAATATTTCATATATTTTATCTTTTTTTCGCAGTCGATGTCGCATCTATAGATCCATCTGCTGCTGACCCATATAGGCGATTCCCAAATGTTCATACGCCTTTCTGGTTACACAGCGACCTCTCGGCGTACGGGTCAAGAAGCCACGCTGCAGCAGATACGGTTCGTACACGTCTTCCAGGGTCACTGCTTCTTCGTTGATGGTCGCCGCCAGGGTGTCAAGGCCGACAGGACCACCGCCGTAGAATTCAATAATGCTCCGCAGCATACGCCGATCAATTGCGTCCAAGCCAAGCTTATCCACCTCCAGGCTGGAAAGCGCATGATCCGCCACATCTTTTGTGATGACGCCATCTGCTTTCACTTGTGCAAAATCACGCACACGGCGGAGAAGTCTGTTTGCAATCCGCGGCGTCCCCCGGGACCGAGAGGCAATTTCATACGCGCCGGCTTCCACAATGTCTACCCCAAGAATCCCGGCGGAGCGTGTCACAATTCGTCGCAGCTCCTCGGGGGTATACAGCTCAAGACGAAGGGTAACGCCAAATCTGTCGCGCAGCGGCGCCGTCAGCTGCCCGGAGCGAGTCGTGGCGCCAATCAGGGTAAAATGCGGAAGATCCAGATGCAGAGAGTTCGCAGAAGGGCCTTTTCCCAGAATAATGTCAATGGCATAGTCTTCCATAGCCGGATACAGAATCTCTTCGTAGGCTCGGTTGAGTCGATGGATTTCATCAACAAAAAGGATGTCGCCTTCGTTGAGATTGGTCAGCATTGCCACCAGGTCTCCCGGCTTTTCAATAGCCGGCCCGGACGTGATGCGCATATTCACGCCCATCTCATTAGCAATCACCGCGGCAAGCGTTGTCTTACCGAGCCCCGGAGGACCGTGCAGCAGGACGTGATCCAAAGGCTCATTTCGCATTTTAGCCGCGTTAATAAAGATCTGTAGATTCTCTTTTGCTTTTTCCTGGCCGATGTATTCTGTTATGGTGCGAGGGCGAAGAGAGCTCTCGTTGTAATCCTCCGGCAAACTGACCGTCGCCGTGATGATCTCGCCGCCGGCATCTTCAGAAAAATTGATACTCATGCCTTACTCCTGTCAATTCGTCATCTGTTTGAGAACGGACTTGATAATCTCCTCCGCCTTCATTCCAGTAGTATCAACACGTTTGAGCGCCTGAGAGACCTCAGCGCTGCTGTAGCCCAGAACGGACAAAGCTTTCAAGGCGTCGCTGATTTCCGAGTCATCGACTGCCGGTATCTGCACGCCACTGAAATCCAGCACAGAAGAATCCATTTCCTTGCTGATCTTGTCTTTCAATTCCAGAATCACGCGCTGTGCGATTTTCTTGCCGATCCCCGGCGCAACGGTAAGAGCTTTTACATCGCTGTTCAAGATTGAAAGAGCAAGACTGTCCGGCGTGTTATATGACAAAATCGACAGTGCGGCCTTTGGACCAATCCCGGATACGGATATCAGCATCTCAAAGCAGCGCTTCTCGCTTTTAGAGGCAAAGCCATACAGATCAAAGTTGTTCTCGCCAATGGACTCTGCAACGTACAGCTTTACACGGTCCCCGTTCTTCAAGGTGGAAACCGTGTTGAGTGTAGCATTCAGGGCAAAGCCTATCCCACCGCAGTCCATTACAACCAGATTTGGCTGGAGCTCCGCAACCGTGCCTTCTAAATGGTAGAACATTCTTCCCGATCCCTTCTGAACAATAGTGATGTTGTGCTCCTTGCATGGCACAAAGCAAGCGCGACGGCGTCCGCCGCGTCATCCGGTCGCGGTGGGGCGGGCAGATTGCAGATGCGCTTGACCATGTCCATGACTTGGGCCTTTTCTGCTCGTCCATAACCTACCACCGCCTGTTTGACTTGAAGCGGCGTGTATTCATAGCAGCTTACCCCTGCCATCTGGCAAGCCAAAAGAATGACACCTCGGCCATGGGCAACGGCAATTCCCGTGGTAATATTCGTGTTGAAAAACAATTCTTCCACCGCAACAGCGTCTGGCTTAAACAAGTCCAACAGATCGCACATGTCGTGGTAAATCAACGCAAGCCGACTGGACAGGCTTGTATGCGCCGGGGTAGTAATGACCCCGCACTTGATAAGCCTTTGCTTATTCTTTTCTGAATCAACAATGCCAAAACCGACGGTTGCAATCCCCGGGTCAATGCCTAAAATTCTCATTATTATCACATCCGCTTTGGATTTTATCATAAACCGGAACTGATAGCAACCAAAAAAGATGAACCGGCATGCGTCGTGCATGCCGGTTTCTATCAGGCGCGAGGATGCGCTTTGTTATATTCGTCCTTTAGCTGTTTATTAATCACTTGCGTATACAACTGGGTAGAGGAAAGATCAGCGTGGCCCAGCATCTGCTGGATCGCGTGGATATCCGCTCCGTTCTCCAGGAGGTGCGCCGCAAATGAATGACGCAGGGTGTGCGGCGTAATGTCCTTCTGTATATCGGCCTTCTTCTGATAGTACTTGATGATCTTCCAAAAGCCTTGGCGTGTCATGCGCTCTCCGCTGATGTTGACAAACAGAGAACGCTCGTCCGGCTCCGCAATCATATACGGCCTGACCTTCTCCATATAATGTCGCACAGCGCTGACGGCCTTGGCATGCACGGGAATCATGCGTTCCTTTTTTCTGCTGTGGCAGCGGATCACACCGGCATTGAGGTTGATATCGGTAATGTCCAAATCTATCAGTTCAGACACGCGAATTCCAGTGGCATACAGCAACTCCAGCATCGCCTTGTCGCGATAGCCCTTAGCGTCCACGCATTTTGGCTGACTGAGCAGAAGCTCAACTTCTTCATTGGTCAGGATCTGAGGCAATTTCGGTGCAATCTTGTCCGCAACGATTCTGGCAGCAGGATTCACTTCTATCAGATTATGCTGATACAGCATCAGATAGAAGTTTTTGATGGACGCTATGCACCGGGAAACGGTCGCAGCAGATTTCCCATAGTTTTTCATCCATCCAATGTAATCCAACAAATCGCTTTCGTCCGCATTGATCAGCCAGTGCGGCAGGTATTCGTCCATGTATTGCCCCAGCTGACGAATATCTCTTAAATAAGAACTGAGGGTATTGGCAGATGAGTTTCTCTCTTCAACAAGGTATTTTTCGAAATACGCAAGGCATTCCTTGTTGTTCATCATATACATCCGCCCTCCTTTCAAAATTGTTCAGAAGTAAAAATATAGATAAAGACAAAGCTCATATAAAAAGGATATCACGCCAAGCATGAGCAGACGCCCAAGATGCCCCGCTCTTGCAATCCTACCACCGCGACAGTCAAAGGAAACAGAGTATCTTATCCCCTGCCAGGCTAAAACGGCAAAAACAGGCGCTTCCACAACAAGAGGGATCAGTTCTCTTTGCAGAGGCATTCTTTCTTGCCTCCAAATCTCAAGAATCCCTTCCGCTGCGAGACAACAACACACACCTTGCATCACGCACAACAGCGGAATCAAAACATCCGCATACAGGGACAAAGCCGACATAAATGTCGCAAAAATTAAAACCCCTGTTAACACAAGTGTAACCCGATAATGGAAAAAGCCCGACAAGTATTGGCGTAAGGCAAGCCACAAAACGATGCCGGAAAGCATAAGAATAAAGAGCGAAACGGCATATCGTCTTTCTTTGTTCTTTTCCCAGTTTTGATACTTACTGTAAAATTCTGCCCGTTTATTAAACAAATAAAAAATTGACATAAAGAAAACTGTGGTAACAATATATTACATTTCCGTAAACAAATCAAGTCTTTTTTTTAGAAAAATGAAGAAAAATTATTTAAGAATTGTTCGTTTTTTCCTTACAGAATCAACACCTGGTATTGATACTTAATCTTTCACGCCCAAAACCGCAAGATACAGTATAAAAGTTTTTTCAAAAAAATTATGTTCGCTCATATTTTTTTCTCTTTGCATAAGACAACCGCCGCTTTTTTCCATTACTTGATGAGCCGAACAGCAGATTTCCTGTCAGATACCCTGCCATGGTAAAGCTCGCAACACTGAGGACTCCGGCGGAGTTCATCTTGCCATAACTAAACAAGAAACCCAGGGTCAAAAGGATCACCACCAGACATAAGGCGCCTGACAGCATGGACAGGAAGCTCTTATCTCCTCCCCTTCCTGCCGCTGCTCCGGCAGCAAAAGCAGCCACAAAACTCATTCCTGAGCTGAGATACCCAATTGCTTGAAACGGCACCCAGTTTCTGCTGAGCATGAGTCCTCCCAGCCCCAAGCAAATCAATGTCGTCACAAACCAAGCAGGCAAACTTCTTCGCAAGGCAGGCATCGAGAGTTTATCCTTTTCTCTGTGTTCCAAAACAAACACCCCCAGTGGATCAGATGTACAACATCCTATTCCACCAGGGGTATTTTCATTCGATATATGACGTATTATCTTTTTTTCTTCTTCGCTTCCGCTTCAGCGGCCTCAAACTTGGAAGTCGTCTGAATCGCCCACTTCTTCGTCTGGATCCGTACGCGGTCTTCACCGGTTTCAAACGTAACCGTATCTTCCGTGACCTGAACGATCTTTCCGATCATGCCGCCGATCGTCGTAATCTCATCGCCGATGCTGAGCGAGTTGCGCATTTCATCTGTTTTCTTCTTCTTCTTATTCTCCGGACGGATCATGAAGAAATAGAACACAGCGATCATGGCAATCATCATGAAGAATACAGAACCGCTGTTGGCTCCCGAGGAAGCTGCTGTTAGGAACATAAACATATTTGGAAAACCTCCGAATTCAATATGTGGTTATTATACATGGCTTCTTGCGCAATTTCAAGCTACCTACACACGTTTGTCCAAAATTTCTGTAAATTCCTGTCTGAACCGCGCAAAACTGCCGATATCCAGGTTATCACGAATCCTTTTCATGAGGCTGTTGTAGAAGTACAGATTGTGGCCAACCGCAAAGCGCATCGCCAGCATTTCTTCCGCTTTAAAAAGATGCCGAAGATAAGATCGGGAATAGGTACGGCAGACAGGGCAGTCGCACTGCTGATCAATCGGACCGTCATCGCGCGCGTATTTTTCGTTCTTGATATTGATGATACCGCCCCACGTGAACAGATGACCGTGCCGTCCGTTCCGCGCCGGCATCACGCAATCGAAGAAATCCACCCCTCGCGCAACGCCTTCGATGATATTCCCCGGCGTTCCCACGCCCATCAAATAACGCGGCTTATCCTTAGGCATATACGCCTCCACTGCCTCGATGGTATCATACATCTCCTGATGCGTCTCCCCCACAGCAAGCCCGCCGATGGCATAGCCCGGCAAATCCAGTTCCGCAATCCTCTGCATATGTGCAATGCGCAGATCGTGGAATACTGCTCCTTGGTTTATCCCGAACAACATTTGTCCCGGATTGACGGCGTCTTCTTCTGTGTTGTATGCACCGAGAGCTGCCTTGCAGCGTGCCAGCCATCGGTATGTCCGATCGCATGATTTTTCCACATACTCCTTGGGAGACGGAATCTCCACGCACTCGTCAAAGGCCATGGCGATATCCGATCCCAGATTAGACTGGATTCGCATGCTCTCTTCCGGGCCCATGAAAATCTTGCGGCCATCCACATGAGAGTGAAAATGCACACCCTCCTCTGTGATCTTACGCAGCTTTGCCAGTGAGAATATTTGAAAGCCTCCGCTGTCGGTTAGAATCGGCCCATCCCATCTCATGAAGCGGTGCAATCCGCCTCGTTCTTTGATCAGGCTGTCGCCTGGTCTTACATGCAGATGATAGGTATTCGACAGCTCTACCTGACAGCCTATTTCCCGCAAATCTCGGGCAGAAAGCGCGCCCTTGATCGCCCCCTGTGTCCCTACGTTCATAAACACCGGCGTCTGCACAGTGCCATGAGGTGTTTGAAATGTTCCTCGTCGGGCCTTTCCCTCCTGGGCAAGTAATGTATACATCTTTGGCCCTCCTATTCGATGAATGTTGCGTCCCCAAACGAAAAAAACTGATAGCGTTTTTCAATCGCCGTTTTATATGCGTTGAGGATATGCTCCCGTCCGGCCAGTGCTGAAACCAGCATAATCAGTGTGCTCTCTGGTAAATGGAAGTTCGTTATCAGCGAATCCACGCAGCGAAAGCGATAACCGGGATAAATAAAAATATCTGTCCATCCGGATGCCGCCTTCAGGCGGCCGTCCTCTGACGCAAAGCTCTCCAAGGTGCGGCAGGATGTGGTCCCTACTGCAATCACTCTTCCCCCAGCATTCTTCGTCGCGTTGACAAGCGTGGCCGTCTCCTCGGGAATCTCACAATACTCCGCGTGCATGGGATGCTTCTCAATGTCCTCTTCCTTCACCGGACGAAAAGTTCCAAGTCCCACATGCAGCGTCACGCTGCATACCGTAACCCCACGGCTGCGAATCGTGTCCAAAAGCTCATGGGTAAAATGCAGCCCCGCCGTAGGCGCTGCAGCGCTACCAAGTTCACGGGAATAGACAGTCTGATACCGTTCGGCGTCCTGTAATTCCTCTTTGATATACGGAGGCAGGGGCATCTTCCCCAGTCGCTCCAGGCACTCCAGAAAAATCCCTTCATACTGAAACTGTACAAGGCGATTTCCCCCCTCCAGTACCGAGAGCACCTTGGCTACCAGCTCACCGTTTCCAAACTGCAAAACGCTGCCTGGTTTTGTTTTTCGCCCCGGACGACTGAGGCATTCCCAGCAGCCTTCGCCTCGATCCCGCAGCAAAACCAGTTCAACACTTCCGCCTCCGGGCCTTGTCCCCAGCAATCTTGCCGGAAGGACGCGAGAATCGTTTAAAACCAGGCAGTCACCAGGATACAAATAGTCCACCAAATCGTAGAAATGTCGGTGCTCCAGCGCGCCTGTACGCTTGTCAATGTGCAAAAGCCTGGCGTGATCCCGCTGCGCAATGGGGGTCTGCGCGATCAACTCCTCCGGGAGATCAAAATAAAAGTCTGATTTCTTCATGCAACATATGCTCCTGTAAAATAGAAGCGGATGATGTCCTGATAGTCATAGCCATACACTTGGGCCATGGCACGCGCCCCCCACTGACTCATACCGCAATTGTGGCCCCAGCCGCTTCCCTGGAACCAAAAGTAATCTCCGGCTCTTTGCACTGTATATCGACAGTTATTCAGATGCAGGTAGGTATAGGCTTCCTTGCCGGTAATTCGCAAATGCTGCCCAAGGACGTCGTACAGATTCACCGCAATCACATTACCAAGGGCAGAATACTCCGGCTCCACGCGCAGCACTTCTGCCAGCTCATATCCCCTTCCGCGCAGCAGCCAGGAGATATTCTCCCCTGTCAGCCACTCTTCCCATTCACTAAAGCTGTAATCGACTGCACGCTCAAAGGGATCGACTTTTCCCAGCAGATAAGGTCTATCCCATCCGAATACATTTTTCCCATCCTCTGACGCACCGCCATCGGAGGCGAAATAGTAGATATCACAGATCTCTCCCTGATACCGGACATATTGCCCTTCCGTATCCATCACAGCTTGATCCGTTGTCGCATCCGCGCCCAACAGCCCCCGATATACCTGGGATTCCGTGTCATCGGTCAGATCAAAGCCATATTCTTCATAGAGATTCTGGTTATACACCACATAGGTCCGGGCGCACACCGCCTGCGCCCGCAGGGCTTCGCGCGGCCAATCCGGACTCATTTCATATGGCACAACACCTCGGACATAATCCTCCAGCTCCAAGCAATTGATCACACGAATTAGGTAGCCGTGGTCAAGGACACATTCAAAGCCTCCTCGGTATGCTTCTCCCAGAAACCAGCAGCCATCACGGTTGTCGCCCAGGGGCAGAATTGCCAGAGAATCCGTTTGCCGTGAAGCCCGATAAACTATTTCCTGATCAATAGCGCTTACCACACTAAGCTGCACATGCTTCCCATTGGCCAGAAAAGCAACCTGGATGCTGTGCGCGTCCGTACGTGTCTGTTCCTGGAACACACGCTCCGCATCATAGCTCCCAATGGCAAAGCCTTGTCCATTGCGATTTGTAAACCTTGCCTCATCCACAGCGCCCTCGCCATAGCACAGACCGATGCGCACTTGCTTCACGCTGCTGGGTTCGTTGCGAAACTGTCCTCCGTCCACATAGGTCGCCCTGTCAATCTCCGTACTCTCCACAGCGACGTTTCCCCGCATTGGCGCGTGGGCAAAAGCCTGCGTACCAGGCGTCGCGAAGAACACAAGCATTAGGATTAACAATATGATTCTGATCAAAAATGGCTTTCCGTTCATACAATTCCCCATGCACAATAGCTGTTTGGTATTGTAGCAGATGTATCTGTTTTTTTCAATGGCGACTCATATCCAATGGCGTTTTAGAATACACTGTCACGCGGTATTTCGCAGTGAAGGAGGCATTTTATGGTCAAAGTACCGGTATTCAAAGGATCCTGTACGGCCTTGGTCACTCCGTTTAACGAAAACGGCATCGATTACGAGCGATTCGGCAGCAATATTGAATTTCAGTATGAAAATGGAACGACTGCCCTGGTGGTGTGCGGCACCACCGGCGAAAACGCGACGCTCCAGCAAAATGAGCGGGAAGAATTGGTGCGCTACACGGTCAATCGCGTGAACGGTCGCATGAAGGTGATTGTCGGCATCGGCAGCAATTGCACAGCCGCAGCCTTGCGCAATGCGGAGAATGCCAAGGCCTGCCATGCTGACGGGGTTCTGATGGTCACCCCCTATTACAACAAAAGCACACAGAGCGGCCTAATCAAGCATTTCACATATGTGGCAGATCGGGTGGATATCCCCATGATTCTCTACAACGTCCCAAGCCGCACTGGAATCGGAATCACCGCCGAAACCTATCAGGAGCTTTCCCGCCATCCTAACATCAATGGCGTGAAAGAGGCCTCTGGAGATTTCAGTCTGGTGGCGACAACCAGAAGCCTTTGTGGTAACGATCTACACCTGTGGAGCGGAAACGACGACAATACCATCCCTATGATGTCTCTGGGCGCCTTAGGAGTTATCTCCGTCGCCAGCAACATTTTGCCAGGTGTGCTGAGCAAGCTCTGTTCGCTCTGCCTGGAAAACGATTACCAGGAGGCAACGGAGCTGTATCGAAGATACGCCGCCCTGTTTACTGCCCTGTTCATCGAGACAAACCCCATCCCGGTCAAAGCTGCCATGAAGCTTATGAGCATGGATTCGGGTATCCTGCGCCTGCCGCTGACAGATATCTCTGACGATCACCTGCACAAACTGAAAAGTGTAATGCAGGAGAGCGGATGCGCAGTATAAAATGAAGGAAATCAAGCTGCCGTTTTACAGCAGCTTGATTTTTATGAGCTCAACGCCCCCCTGTGGTATGCCATCTGGAATACACAAGGAAAAGTGAAAGCCCTCACGATAGGTATGCCAGAGCTTTTCCCTCTTCCATTCC
>CACZSJ010000055.1 GCA_902783825.1 Oscillospiraceae bacterium
AGCCGTTCATAGCCGGACATGTCTCCGGCAGCCTGAAAAACCCCGCCCCAGGCGTGGGCCAGCAGCTCATCCTCCCGAAAGACCAGCAGCTCCACATAGGGATGCTGGGCAGTCCAGTTGGCCACGGACTGGATATCGCTGCCACTGAGCTTGCCCCGATTGACGTATTGATGGAGATCCGTATAGTACGAGGCCTGCCGGGCGGAGACAGATTCCTGGCTCAGATACACCCGCTCCAGAGCCAGAGAACCCAGACCGTACGCGGCGAAATACACCAGAAAAGCGCACAGGAAAGCCAGTATAATGCTGTATACTACCTTGGCGTCCAGCGAACGCGGCAGGTGAAAACGCTCAGTCAATCTGATAACCCCTTCCCCAGACGGTGCGGATGATTTTGGGGCTGGAAGGATTCTCCTCGATCTTGCGGCGCAGGTTCAGCACGTGAACCATCACGGTGTTCCCGGAGCCGGAGAGGAAACGCTCGCCCCAAACGGACTCGTACAGATCCGCGGCGGTGACAACGGTGCCGCGGTTTTTGAGCATGTATTCCAAAATGGCATATTCCGTGTCGGTGAGGGTCACGCTTTTCCCGGCGCATTTGACCGAGCGGCCGGCAAAGTCCACCTCCATCTGATCCACCGTCAGCACGCTGGCGGGCTTGCCCCGGTATTCCTGATACCGACGCAGAAGAGAACTGACCTTGGCCAGCAGCTCCGCCTGGGAAAAGGGCTTGGACAGAAAATCATCGCCGCCGCTTTCATAGGCGCAGACCCGGTCTTCCTCGGCGGATTTGGCGGTCAAAAACAGGACGGGCACAGGAGAAAACTCCCGCAGGGCCTGGCAGGTCTGGATCCCGTCCATGCCGGGCATCATCACGTCCAGCACCACCAGATCCGTGTCCGGATTGCCGCGCATGTAGTCCAGCGCGGCCTGCCCGTCGGCAGCCTGTGCGACAAAATATTTTTCCTGCAGCAAAAGTTGGAGAACTTTTCGGATGTCAGGATCGTCATCTACTATTAGAATACGAGCATGCGCAGACATAGGCTACCTCCCCTTAGATTCATGGCAGAGTCATTGTACCACATTTTTACCGCGCTACCAACAATTTAATAAAATTTAAGATACAGGCATCGAATTGTGTGCTATACTACAGTTGCCTGTGAAGTGGAAAAACGTTTTTTTCAGGAGGAGAAACATGAAAAGATACGGAAAAGCTGGGATTGCGCTGTTGCTGGCTCTGGCCCTGATGCTGAGCCTTGCCGCCTGCGGCAAGCAGGAGGAGGCCGCGAAGCCGGAGGATACGCAGCAGCCGGAGATGGTGTATACCGCTGCCTTCCAAAAGCTTTCGGACAGCAGCAACTACATGAATCCGCAGCTGTTTACGGAGGATGGGTTCTATGCGGTTACCCATGAAAAAGTGGGGACCGAGGTGCCCGAAGGGGCGACCATCGAATATGAAGGGCAGTACGACGTGTACGAGACGCGCCTGCAGTTTGTCGGCAAGGACGGCAAAAGCCAGAGCCTGACGGAGTATGAGCCGCTGCCCAAGGCAGAGAACACCGAGAACTACCCGGAATTCTACTCGGGCTCCGGCATCACCGGCATGTGCATGCTCCCCGACGGCAATCTGGCCGTGGTGGAGAACAGCTATGTCAGCTACTTCAACGGCCCTGCCGATCGTGTGGAGGCGGATGACGCCTGGCAGAACTGGGAATACAGAGACGAGTATTTCATCCGGGTGCTGGACAGCAAGGGAAAAGAGCTGAGCCAGGCCAAGGTGGAGTATGACAGCCAGAACGACTATTTGGGTTTTTACCGTTTGGCTTTGGACGAGCAGGGGAACCTGCTGTGCAGCGGGGAGAACCAGCTGGTGGCGATCAAGCAGGACGGCAGCGTAGCGTATACGATTGACACAGAAGATTATTTCGACGGCCTGGCGCAGTTGAAGGACGGCCGGCTTGGCCTCGTAGTGTACGGGGAAAAAGGGCAGGAGCTGCGGATGCTGGACATGGACAGTCGCAAGATCAGCAGCGAGAGCTATGCCCTGCCCAACGACGCGTATGGCCTGCTGCGGGGCGGCGGAGACTATGACGCCTACTATGTGAGCGGGCAGACCCTCTACGGGTACCGTCTGGAAACCCAGGAGGCGGAGAAGATCCTCAACTGGATGGATGTGGACGTCAACGCCAATAACCTCGGCGGCTTCAACATCTTTGAAGACGGCAGCATTCTGGGCGTCATCAGCGAGTTTGAAGTGGCGACGGTGGACAATCAGCTGGTGACCCTCACCCAGGTGCCCTACGACTCGGTGCCCCACAAGCAGGAGCTGACGCTGGCGAGCATGGATTCGGGGTACAACTATCAGCTGAGCAACCGGGTGGTGCAGTTCAACAGGAAAAGCGAGACCACCCGCATTCGCTTGATCGACTATGCCCAGTACAACACCGAGGACGACTACAGCGCCGGTCTGACCAAGCTGACCACGGAGCTGCTCTCCGGCAACCTGCCGGATCTGCTGTGCCTGAGCGGTCTGCCCTACAAGCAGCTGGCGGGCAAGGGCTTCCTGGAGGATCTGTACCCCTACGTGGACGCGGACAAGGAGCTGAACCGGGAGGACTTTTTCCCCACCGTGCTCCAGGCCATGGAGGTGGACGGCAAGCTGTATGAGCTTTGTTCCTCCTTCGCCATCAATTCGCTGATCGGTGCCAGCTCTGTGGTGGGAGATACCCCGGGTTGGACCTATGCGGACTTTGACCGGGCGCTGGCCTCCATGCCGGCCGGCTGCGATCCACTGGACGCCTATACCACCCGGGACGACATTCTGCGCACCCTGGTGTTCCTGGAGATGGATGACCTGGTGGACTGGAACAGTGGAAAGGTCAGCTTCGACAACCAGAATTTCGTGGACATTCTGAATTTCTCCGCCCGCTTCCCGGCGAAATTCGATTGGGATAACTATGAGTGGAGCGACGCGGACCAGGCGGAGAACCGGATTCGCGAAGGGCGGCAGATGCTGCTCAACGCCGGGATTTACGACGTGGGCAACATCCTGTACAACGATATGTATTTTGGCGGAGAGACCACCTATATCGGCTATCCCACCAACAATGGGGTAGGGAACATGCTCCAACTGGGTGCGGATGGCTCCGGTCTCTTTGCCATGAGCAGTCAGTGCGTGGACAAGGAAGCGGCCTGGCAGTTCCTGCGGGGCTTCCTTCTGGAGAAGAACCAGATGAACAGCTGGGGCCTGCCCAGCAACGTCAAGGCCTTCGACGCCAAGCTGAAGACTGCCATGACTCCCGAGTATCGTCGGGACGCCGAGGGCAACATCATGCTGGATGAAAACGGAGAGAAGATTCAGATCAGCAGAGGCTCCTACGGCATGGCGGACGGCTCTGTCAAGAACATCTATGCGATGACCCAGGAGCAGGCCGACAAGCTTATGGAGGTCATCAACAGCACCACCAAGGTGTTCAACGATGGCGACGACAGCATTTTCAGCATCGTCAACGAACAGGCACAGGCATTCTTCGCGGGACAGAAGAGCGCAGAGGAAGTGGCCCGACTGATTCAGAGCAAAGCCAATATCTACGTGAACGAGCAGCGTTGACAAGAAAAGGAAAAAGGTGGGGAAGCCCCCCACCTTTTTCTAAGAATGTCGAAAAAATGTAGGAAGTGCTTGCCAGAACGCCTCTTATGGTGTATAATATTATGTAAACAAAATACAAAACGAGCACGAAACGGTAACAAAAGAATGAAAAGGCGCGATTTTAACCGGAGCGACCGGATGCAAAGTTTTTTGCAGAGCCTGTGCTTTTTGTCTCCCAGTTTGCTGGGGGTGGGGATTTTCTTCATCGTTCCTTTCGGCGTGGTGGTGTATTACTCGCTGATCGATGGGGTAGGCTCGCGGAATCTGGTGTTTCTGGACAATTTTATAAAGATTTTTCACAACTCGGCTTTCCTGATGGCGGCACGCAATACCCTGCAGTTTTCCATCTTGGCGGTTCCCCTGGCAGTGGTGCTGGCCATTGTGCTGGCACTGATGCTGGAGGCGCGGATTCCGCTCAAGTCCCAGTTTCGCACGTTCTTTCTCAGTCCGATGATGGTGCCGGTGGCTTCGGTGGTGCTGATTTGGCAGGTGCTGTTCAATTACAACGGAACCATCAATGAGTTTTTGCTGCTGTTCGGGGCGGATAAAATCGACTGGCTCCAGTCGGACTATTGTCAGATCGTGGTGCTGATTCTCTTCCTGTGGAAGAATCTGGGCTACAATATGATCCTGTTTATGGCGGGCTTGTCCAACATCCCAAAGGAATTGCTGGAGGTGGCGGATGTGGAGGGCGCCTCGGAGCTGTATAAATTCTTCGCGATCAAGCTGCGCTATCTCTCGCCCACCGTGCTTTTTGTCACCATTCTCTCGCTGATCAATTCCTTCAAGGTGTTCCGGGAAGTGTACCTGCTGACCGGGGATTACCCCTATGAAAAGCTGTACATGCTCCAGCATTTTATGAACAACACCTTCCGCAGCCTGGATTATCAGAAGCTGTCCGCTGCGGCGGTGATCATGGCCATCGTCATGGTGGTGATCATCGCCCTGCTGTTTAAGGCGGAGGACTGGTTCGGAAAGGACGTGGAGGGATGAAGAAAAAACGCTATTTCAGCCGCGGCGCGATCTTCGTGCTGTGCGCGATTTTCGCCCTTGCCTTTCTGATGCCCACGGTTCTGACCATCAGCAATTCCTTTATGGCCGAGTCAGAGATCAAGTCCAATTATGGCATGATCTTTTCCACCACAACGGGCGGCTATGTTTCCGAGACGGTGAATCTGAAGTTCATCCCGGACAGGGTCACGGCTGCCCAATATGTAGCGGGGCTGATCAAATCTCCCGAGTATCTGATCAAATTCTGGAACAGCCTCATACTGGTGGTGCCCATCGTGCTGTTTCAGGTGGCGGTGGCCTCGGTAGCGGCGTATAGCTTTACGCGCTGGCGGGGCAAGATAAGGAGCGGCATCTTCTTTTTCTACGTGATTCTGATGCTTATGCCGTATCAGGTGACACTGGTGCCTAACTACCTGATCAGCCAGTGGCTGGGGATTCTCAATACCCGCTGGTCCATCATTCTGCCGGGAATTTTTGCGCCCTTTTCCGTATTTCTGCTGACCAAGTTTATGCGCCGCATTCCCTATTCGCTGATTGAGTCGGCCAAGGTGGACGGCGCGGGCGAGTGGGAGATCTTTACCCGAATCTGTTTGCCCCAATGCCGCTCGGCGCTCTATTCCATCGCGATTCTGGTGTTCATCGACTATTGGAATATGGTGGAGCAGCCGCTGATCCTGCTGCAGGACGCGGACTCTCAGCCGCTGTCGGTGTTCCTTTCGTCCATCAACGCTGGCGAGATCGGCCTGGCCTTTGCCATGGCTACAGTATATATGGTGCCGTCCCTGCTGCTGTTTCTCCACGGAGAGGAATACCTGGTGGAGGGGATTGCCAATTCGGGCAGCGTCAAGGGTTAAGTCTGCCTTTTTGGAGGATAAAGCATGGATAACAAACCAAAAAACAGAGAATGGGTCAAGAACGCGGCCATCGTCTTTCTGGCGGTGCTGCTGGTACTTACCTTCTTTTCCAATACCTGGATGAATCGCAGCCTTCCGGAGGTGGCGACCCAGTCGGTGACGGATGGCTCCATCACCGCCAAGGTGCGCGGCACCGGAACGGTGGTGGCCAACGGAACCCATCAGGTCAAGGCCGAAAAAACACGCGAGATCCGGGCGGTGATGATCAAGGCTGGCCAAGAGGTCGCGGCGGGGGATGTGCTGTTTATCCTGGGCGACGGCTCCAACGAGGAGATCGAAGCGGCCCAGGAGGCCCTGCGCGCCCTGCAGGTCAGCTATCAGCGGACGGCCGCCGGCATTCCCAATTACAGCTATGAACTGGAAGAGATGGAGATTGAGAATGCGGAAAGGGCTTGGGTCGAGGCGGAAAGAGCCCTGGAGGCTGTCAAGAACAGCAGCAAGCGGGATCTGCCCTATGAGCAGGAAGCGGCCGCCCAGGCGGAGCTGGAAGCGGCAAAGGCCGTGGTGAAGGACGCGGAAAAAAAAGTGGCGGATCAGAAGATCATCCGCGACACCTACCAGGAGAGCTATAACCTGATTGTGGCGGAGGCCCAGGCGAAGGTGGACGGCGCCCAGGAGGCGCTGGCAGAGAAAAACGCCGAGGTGCAGATCCTGTCGGAAAAGCTGAAGACCTGTCAGCAGACGCTGGCAGAGGCGGAAACCAGGCTGCAGGAGCTGAAGGACAAGATGGCGTCCCAGACGGAGGATACGCCCCAGGATGAGCAGGTTACCCAGGAAGAGGTGGACGCGGCGCAAGCTGCGGTAGACGAAGCCCGGGCAGACACGGATACGACACAGGCGGCGCTGAATACGGCGCTGGCCGAGCAGAACAGCGCTCTGGACGAGTTTAACAGCGAACAGACTGCTATGGCGGCGATTTCCCGCGAGGCGCTGGCCGAGCAGGAAGAGAAGCTGGCGCAGGCGGAGGCGGTGCTGGCGGAAGCCAAGATGGAGCAGGAGGCTGCGCAGAGCAAGCTGGAGGCCATCGAGGCGGTAATCGATGAGATCGTGGGCAACGACGTGGTCAGCGAGGAATACAAACGGGCCAAGGCCGTCCGGGATGAGGCGGAAAAAAGCTACTATACGCTGATATACAATCTGGAGCAGAAAAAAGAGAGCGACGCCAAATCCCAGGCTCTTTCCTATATCGATTTGTCTGATCTGAACAGCCAGATCGAGCGCGCCCGCCAGAAACTCAACGAGCTGACCGGCGGCGAGGAAAACCAGATTACCGCGAATGTTTCCGGCACGGTGCAGTCGGTGGAATGCACTTCCGGCGATACCAAGCTGAAAGACGACGTGCTGTGCACCATCGAGGTGCCGGACATGGGCTACACCCTCAGCTTTTCCGTGAGCAACGAGCAGGCGCGGCGGCTTCGCCCCGGTGACACGGCTACGGTCAGCAACTACTACTGGGGCAATCAGATTACCGCGACTCTGAATACCATCCAGGTGGACCCCAAGATGCCCCAGACCAACAAGCTGTTGACCTTTGACGTGGACGGCGATGTGAATACCGGGGCGGAGTTGACCCTCTCCGTGGGCCAGAAGAGCGCCAATTACGACACCGTGATCCCCAACAGCGCTATCCGCAGCGACGCCAACGGCAGCTTCGTGCTGGCCATTGAGGCGCGCAACTCGCCCCTGGGCAATCGCTATATCGCCCGGCGGGTGAACGTGGAGATGCTGGCCAGCGACGATGTGAATTCCGCCGTAACGGCCGAGCTTGGCTACGGCGACTACGTGATTACCACCAGCAACGCCCCGGTGAAGAACGGAGACATGGTGCGGCTGGCAGACGCTTAATATGGAAAAGAGACGACGCTTCGGCAAAAAACAAATACGGATCGGCGTCCTCAACGCGCTTCTCTGCGCGATGGTGTTGGCGGGCACGGTGGGGCTTGTGTGGCTCTCCGGCCTGCTGGACGCCCAGAAGGCGGCGACCCGCTGGCAGGGAGAGAGCGAGCGGGAATTCAACCAGCTCAGCTGCTTTATCCCTTCGGAAAAGCTGATTTCTCTCGAGGATGTCTACGCGTTCCGCTATGCTATGCTGGACAAGTTCCACAGCGCGGCGCTGGACGTGGATAACAACGACACCCTCTTCGTGGATGCCTGGAGCACCAGCGGCAAGGCGGTGGCCAGTACGAGTCTGGGCACCGGCGATGTGAGCATTACCGCCGTCGGTGGCGAGTATTTCACCTTTCATCCCATACGGCTGCTCAGCGGCAGCTATCTGACGGAAGAGGATCTGATGAAGGACCGGGTGCTGCTGGACGAGGACGTGGCCTGGCTCCTGTTTGGCGGAACCGACCTGACCGGCCTGGAGCTGCGCATCAACAACGTGCCCTTCCTGGTGGGCGGCGTGGTTCGGCGAGAGCAGGACTTTGCCAGTCGGAAGGCCTATCAGGACGGCATGGGGCTGTTCATGTCTTACGATGCCTACAAGGAATTGCAGCCGGAAGCAGGCATTAACTGTTACGAGCTGGTCATGGCCGAGCCGGTGAAAGGCTTTTCCGTGAACTTTGCCCGGGAAAAATTCCCCATCGGCGACGGAGTGATCCTGGAGAATACCGGGCGCTTTTCCGCCGGCCGTCTGCTGGGATTGCTAAAGCAGTTCGGCACTCGCTCCATGCAGGACAGGAGTATCCGCTATCCCTATTGGGAGAATGCGGCCCGCTGCGTGGAGGACTGGAGCATGCTCCTGCTGCTGATGACGATTCTGGCTGCCATCCTTCCGGCATTGTGCTTGATCCTATGGCTTATCCGCCGCCTGCGCCGAGGGCGGGACAAACTCTCAGAGGATCTTTTGCCCTGCTGGAAGGACAAGGCGGAGGAGGCGATCCGGGTGCGTCAGCGGCGACGCTGGGAAAAGAAGCACGGATACCCTTCAGACTGACAACAGAGAACAAAAAACTGCCCCCGGCACTACACATCCAGTGCCGAGGGGCAGTTTTTTCGGTTTATCCCGCTAAACGAACCTGCAGACGAACGGGATTGTGGTCGGCGTCGGCAAAGCCCAGATCCACGGTCTCCACCTGCTCCAACTCCACGTTGGGGGAGAGGAGAAAACCGTCGATCACATAGAGCTGGGTGTTGACCGTATCCTCAGGGTTGTAGGGCTGGTTCAGAAGGCGGCAGCTGGGGGTGTTCAGATCGAAAGCAAGCTGCCAGCCTTGGGGCAGCAGATCCTGCTCCAGAATGCCGGGCGACCAGACTTCCGGGTGGGTATTGGTGAAAACGTCCAGACTTCCAGGGAAGGCCTGATTGAAATCACCGCCGGCGATGACATAGTTGCCTTTTTCATATTCGCTCAGGATAAAGTCCCGCAGCTGCTTAGTCTGGGCGATCTTGCCCTCGCCGTCGTCGTAGGCTTCCAGATGCAGATTGACCAGTACCAGCTGTCGGTCGCTTCCCTCAATGGGCAGATAGCTGACCAGCAGGCAACGCTTGAGGTTGGCGGTGCTCACCGGCCAGCTGAAGGGGCAGGGCAGGGCGTGCCGCTGGGCTAGGTCGATTTTGTACGGCGACAGTGTATACAGCCCGCTGCTAACCTTGCCGATGGGCGGCAGAGGATAGGGCACAAAAGGCGTGGAATAATTCAGCGCGTGGACCCGTGCCATGGGCAGACCCTCTCCGCTGAGATAGGCGACCTGATCGATCCCGTAGCTGCGGGTCGAGTCCAGATCCACCTCCTGCAGCAGCATCAGCGCATCGGGATACTGGCGAAGAAAGGCCTTGATGCCGTTGAGATATTCCCCGACAGCGTTGGGGCCGGAGGACCGGACATTCTGTCCGCCGTCCATAAAGAAGTCGGCGTTTTTGCCCAGACCGCCGTAGCCGATGTTCCAGCTGATCAGCTGCAGGGAGCTGTCGGGCGGCAGCATTGTCTCCGAAGAAGAGAGCAGCGCCAGATCTTCTATCGGCTCGGGCTTATATTCCGTGACGCTCAGCCAGGCAATCAGACCGCCGGCGGCCAGTACCACCAGCAGCACGAGGATCAAAAATAAGCGTAAGATTCGCTTCATGGGCGCACCTCCCACAGATTTGGTGCCCTGATTGTATCATCTTTTCCAAAAAGCTTCAAGCGCTGGAAAAAACTTCGTGGATTTCTCCGATTGTCAATCTCTGGCGTATCGTATATAATGCAACACAGACAGAAACAAACAGGGAGGAAAGCACATGAGCTATGAATGGATCCGGCAGAATGACCCGGAAGTATACGATGCTATGCAGCGAGAGCTTGGCCGCCAGCGGGATCATCTGGAGCTGATTGCTTCGGAGAACTTTGTCAGCGAGGCGGTTATGCAGGCGATGGGCAGCCATCTGACCAACAAGTACGCGGAGGGCTATCCCGCCGCCCGCTATTACGGCGGCTGCGAATATGTGGACGAGGTAGAGACTCTGGCCATTGAGCGTGCCAAGCGCCTTTACGGGGCGGAGCATGCCAATGTGCAGCCGCATTCCGGCTCCCAGGCCAACATCGCGGTGTACCTGGCTTTGCTCAAGCCGGGCGACACCTTCCTGGGCATGGATTTGAGCCACGGCGGCCATCTGACCCATGGCTCCAAGGCCTCTGTTTCCGGAAAAGTGTACCAGCCCTGCTTCTACGGGGTCGACCCGGAGACGGAAACCATTGATTACGACCAGGTTCTGCGCGTGGCGGAGGAGTGCCGGCCCAAGCTGATCATTGCCGGAGCCAGCGCCTATCCCCGCTTGATTGACTTTGCCCGCTTCCGGGAAATCGCGGATCAGGTGGGCGCCTACCTGATGGTGGACATGGCCCACATCGGCGGCCTGGTAGCGGCAGGGGTGCATCCCAGCCCGATCCCCTATGCTGATGTGGTCACCACCACTACCCACAAGACCCTGCGCGGCCCTCGCGGCGCGATCATCCTCTGCAAGGAGGAATTGGCCAAGAAGATCGACAGCGCCGTGTTCCCGGGTACCCAGGGCGGCCCGCTGATGCATGTGATTGCGGCCAAGGCTGTCTGCTTCCACGAGGCGCTGCAGCCGGAATACAAGGCCTATCAGAGCCAGATTGTCAAGAACGCGGCGGCTTTGGCGGAATACCTGGAGAGCCATGGCGTGCGCTTGGTCTCAGGCGGCACGGACAATCACCTGATGCTGGCGGACGTGATGAGCCGCGGCAAGACCGGCGCTCAGGTGCAGGAGCTTCTGGACCTGGCCAACATCACCGCCAACAAGAACGCCATTCCCTTTGACCCCCTGCCTGTCAAGCAGACCAGCGGCCTGCGCCTGGGTACGCCGGCGGTTACCAGCCGGGGCATGCAGGAGGCGGAAATGCGCCAGATCGGCGCGCTGATTTGCCGTCTGCTGGAGGAAGGCGAGGCTGCAATTGCGGAAGTTAAGGCGGACGTGGTTTCCCTTTGCCAGCGCTTTCCCCTGTATCACAGCCTGTAAACAGAATAACAAAACCCAAAGAGGGACGCTCGTTGAGCGTCCCTCTTTGGGTTTTCGGTATTTGCTTGTCTTATACGCTTTCGAACTCCGCGACGATCTCAGCCTCGGGCTCCTTGGTAGCGAGGCTGACCACTACGATGGCCACACAGGCCACCAGGAAGGCAGGAAGCAGCTCGTAGATATCCCAGGCGCCGCCCAGGGGGCGCATGCCGAATTTCCACACAAAAATGCTTACCGCACCGCTGAGCATACCGGCGATGGCGCCGAATTTGTTGCAGCGCTTCCAGAACAGGGCGAAGAGCATGATGGGACCGAAGGTGGCGCCAAAGCCTGCCCAGGCGAAGGAGACGACCCGGAAAATGGAGCTGTTGGGATCCATGGCGAAGAACACGGCGACGACGGCGATGGCGATGACGCCCAGCCGGGCAACCAGCAGATTCTTTTTGTCGCTGAGCTTGACGCCGAACACGTCCTGCAGCAGATTCTGGGTAATGCCGGAAGCGGCGGCCAGAAGCTGCACGTCCGCGGTGGACATGGTGGCGGAAAGGATACCGGCCAGAATGATACCGCCGATGATGGCAAAGAACACGCTTTGCTGCCCCATCAGTGCCGCAGTTCGAACCAGAATGGACTCCGCTGCGGAGCTGTTGGCAAAGGATTCGATGGCGCCGGCCTGGATCATGCCGTAGCCCACGATGCCGATGACCACAGCCACAGCCAGGGAGACCACCACCCAGACGGTGGCGATGCGGCGACTGGTCTTGATCATGCTCTCATCCTTGGCGGCCATGAAGTGGATCAGCACATGGGGCATGCCAAAATAGCCCAGGCCCCAGGCCAAGGTGGAGAGGATCGTGATGCCGCCATAGCTGCCGGCACTCGTCGCTTCAATGCTGGTGCTGGCGAAGAGATCCAGGTAGCCGGGGACGGCACGGGCGTTGGCTACGACCGCGTCCCAGCCGCCGGCGGCGTTGATGCCAAAGAAGAGTACGACAATCAGCGCGAAGGTCATCACCAGGCTCTGGATCAGACTGGTGATCGAGGCCGCCATGAAGCCGCCCAGGGTGCAGTAGGCTACGATCACGATGGCAGAGACGATCATAGTGGTCATGTAGTCCCAGCCGAACATGTTGTTGAACAGCTTGCCGCATGCCACAAAGCCGGAAGCGGTATAGGGAACGAAGAAGATGATGATTACAATGGCGCCAATGCTCTCAATGAGCTTGGTGTTATCGCGAAAACGCCTGGCCAGGAAATCCGGAACCGTGATGGCGTCCAACTTTGCGGAATAGGTGCGCAGACGACGGGCAACCAGCAGCCAGTTGAGATAGGTACCGGCAGCAAGACCGATGGCGGTCCAGCTTGCCTCGGCAACCCCGCAAAACAGCGCCAGGCCGGGCACACCCATGAGCAGGTATGCGCTCATGTCCGAAGCTTCGGTACTCATGGCAGCAACGACAGGACCAAGCTTGCGTCCGCCAAGGTAGAAGTCGGAACTGGAGTTGGTGCCTTTGGAGTGGCGATAGCCGATCAGAATCATGCTGATCAGGTAAAGCACAATGGCGCCGATGATAAAAACAGAATTTGTCACAGGGAACACCTCTCTTTTTGGATTGCAATTTGCATTATAAGGGAAAATGCCGGGCAAACAAGAGGGGAAAATCGTCAAAGTGCTTGAAATCCGGAAAAAAATTTGTATAATAGAAACAAATCTAATTCTGTTCATGTTTGCATGAATA
>CACZSJ010000056.1 GCA_902783825.1 Oscillospiraceae bacterium
CTGAAGGCCATGCCGGAGAGGCTTAGGTTGGACAGACCCAACAGCAGAAACACGCCGCCGATCAGGGCCAGGGATACGTAAAGGATGTTGCCGATGTTGGCGATGATGGGACCCAGGACACTGGCGTAGGCGTTGGCCTGGGTGCTGACGCGGAAGAGGGAATCGTTGACCTGGTCAAAGTCTCGAATGCTTTGCTCCTCGTGGCAGAAGACCTTGATCACCTTCTGCCCGTTCATCATCTCTTGCACAAAGCCTTCCATGGCCGCCACGCTGCGCTGCTGCTCCATGAAATACTTGGCGGAGCCGCCGCCAACGGTTTTGGTGACAAAGAACATGGCTACAACGCCAAGCAGCAGGATCAGCGTCAGCCAGATGCTGAAATAGAGCATGATGGCCAGAACCACCAGCACGATGGAGATGGATCGGATCAGCGCCGGCATGGATTGGGAAATCAGCTGGCGCAGGGTATCGATATCGTTGGTGTAATAGCTCATGATATCCCCGTGCTTGTGGGTGTCGAAATAGCGGATGGGCAGATCCTGCATATCGCTGAAAATCTCCTGCCGAAGCTTATCCAGAAAGCCCTGGGTGATGATGGCCATCAGCTGGGACTCCAGGGTGATGGAGATCATGGACAGCAGGTACAGGCCGATAAGCAGGGCAAAGTACGGTACAAGCTGGGCACGGGCGGAGAGCCAGTCTCCGCTGCGGTACCACTGCTCCACGACGGCCAGAACCCGCTGCACGAACAGCGAAGGGACGGCGGAAACCACGGCGGAGAAAAGGATGCAGAAGATGGAAAGCGGAGCCAGAACCGGATAGAAGCCGAAGAACTTCTTCAGAGCCCAGCGGATGGCGCCAAAGTTGGCGCGGAGATTGGCGCCGGCGGCGTTTTTATGCACCCTGTTCACCTCCGTTTGTCTGCTGATAATAGATTTCCTGATAGATGTCGCAGCGCGCCAGAAGCGCAGCGTGATCGCCCATGTCGGCAATCCGGCCGTTGTCCATGACCAGGATCAGATCCGCATCCTGTACGGAGGAAATCCGTTGGGCGATGATGATTTTGGTGGTTTCCGGGATGTACTGGCGAAAACCCTCCCGAATCCGGGCGTCCGTCCGCGTATCCACCGCGCTGGTGGAGTCGTCCAGGATCAGGATGCGGGGCTTTTTCAGCAGGGCGCGGGCGATACACAGCCGCTGCCGCTGCCCGCCGGAGACGTTGGTGCCGCCCTGCTCGATGTGGGTGTCGTAGCCCTCGGGGAAGGCGCGGATGAAGTCGTCTGCCTGGGCGAGTCGGCAGGCGGCGGTCAGCTGCTCGTCGTCGGCGTCGGGATTGCCCCAAAGCAGGTTTTCCCGAATGCTGCCGGAAAACAGAAGATTCTTCTGCAGCACCACGGCCACGGCATTTCGCAACGCGGTGAGATCGTAATCCCGCACGTCCACCCCGCCTACCCGGACGCTGCCCTCGCTTACGTCATAGAGGCGGGGGATCAGCTGGATCAGCGTGGTTTTGCCGGCACCGGTGCCTCCCAGGACACCCACGGTCATGCCGGAACGAATATGCAGATCAATCTGGTCCAAGGCGTTTTTCTGAGCGGTCTGGGCGTATTTGAAGGATACGCCGTCAAAATCGATGGAGCCGTCCCGAACTTCCGTGACCGGCTGGTCCGGATTGTGAAGGGAGGGAGATTCCTGCAGGACCTCCGCAATGCGGCGCAGGGACTCCATGGAGATGGTGAGCATCACATAGACCATGGAGAGCATCATCAGGGACATGAGAATCTGCATACCGTAGGCCAGCATGGAGGAAATCTGCCCCACGTCGATCAGCTGTCCGCCGCTGCGAATGATGAGCCGGGAGCCAAAGTACAGCACGAACACCATGTTGAAATACACGCAAAGCTGCATCAGCGGGGAGTTGAGCGCCACCACGCGCTCGGCGTGGGTGAAGTCCATGCAGATGTTGTGAGAGGCCTCGGCAAATTTTTTCTTTTCATATTCTTCCCGGGCAAAGCCCTTGACTACGCGCATACCCCGGACGTTTTCCTCCACGGACTCGTTCATCCGGTCATACTTGCGAAACACTGCGCGGAAAGAAGGCATGGCCTCCCGGGCGATCAGCAGAAGACCTGCCACCAGCACCGGAATCACGATCAGAAAGGCGGTGGCCAGCGCGCCGCCCATAATATAGGCCATGACCACAGAGAACACCAGCATCAACGGCGCCCGAACAGCGACGCGGATCACCATCAGAAAGGCCATCTGCACATTGGTGATATCCGTGGTCATGCGGGTGACCAGGGAGGCGCTGGAAAACTTGTCGATGTTTTCAAAGGAAAAGGCCTGCACCCGGGTAAATACGTCCCGACGCACGTTGCGGGCAAAGCCGGCCGAAGCGCGGGCGCCTGTGTAGCCGGCGGCGCCGCCGCAGGCCAGAGAGGCCACCGCCATGACCACCAGGATCAAACCCAGACGCAGCACCTGCTCCATGGGAGCGGAGGCCTTGATGTCGTTGACCAGATCGGCGGTGAAAAAGGGAATCAGCACTTCGATGAACACTTCCGCCACGATAAACAGCAGGGTGAGGATGGTGGGGCGCTTGAACTCCCGAATGCATTGGATAAAGGTTTTGATCATGGGCGCGACCCTCCCTCTTGGCAGTCTTCAAACGCATTTCGCAGCATCACGTCGGTGATGGCGAGCAGCTGACGGGTCTCTTCCTCGCACAGCCCGCGGCAGAGCCAGCGGGTGGCGTCCTCCTCCATGGCCCGCACCTGTTCACCCAGGCTGCGGCATTTATCCGTGGAGCGGATTTGCTTGTAGCGGCGATCCCGGAGACTCGGCTCACAGCGGAGCAGCTCCTTTTTCTCCAGCCGCTTGATGATTTCGGTCATGGTGGGGTGGGTTACCCGGGAGGCCCGCTCCAGGTCTTTCTGGTGGATTTCCTCCGCGCCGCCGTCCTCCATGTGCACCAGGGTGCTCAGCACGCAAAACTGCGCGCCGGTCAGGTCTTTTTCCCGCAGCAGCGCATCCATCCGCTTGCGAAAAGCGCGGTGCAGCAGGGAAAAGCGAAGGCCCAGGGGAAGTTCTCGGTCCATTGACGTCACCTCAATACGTAGTGTGCTACGTATTCTATCACAGCAGTTGAAAATGTCAAGAGAGGCTCCGTCGAAAAGAAGGAGCGAGCCGCAAGGACTCGGGCAAAAAAGAAAGCGGGAGGCTGCACAGCCTCCCGCTTTCTGCGGAATCGGATCCAATGTTTTGGGAATGTCCGTTTACTGGAGCTTTTCCAGATACTCCACGATCCGCCGGACGGTGTAAAGCTCAGCGGCGTCTTCATCGGAAATGGCAATGCCAAAGCTGTCCTCCAAGGACATAATCAGCTCCACCACATCCAGTGAGTCGGCGCCCAGGTCGTCCACCAAATTGGTGTCCAGGCTGATGGATTCCGGATCCAGCTCAAACTGCTGGGCCAACTCATTGACTACTTTCTCATAAATCATGGCAATACCTCCCGGTTGCTGTACACAGCAAGTCATTTGATGGGGTCAGGCCCATTCCCGGCTCTGGGGTTTGTTGTCGGGCTGCTCGGGCTTGACATAGGAAACGACGACCCGGCGATTGGGTTCCACGCCGGTGGAGCTGGTGGTGACGCCCTCGTAGTTTTGCAGGGCGGTGTGGATCACATGGCGCTCATAGGAGTTCATCGGCTCCAGGGCCATGCTGCGCTTGTACTTGATGGCCTTCTCCGCCATTTTCTCCGCCAGGCGGGCCAGGGATTCTTCCCGCTTGCTGCGGTAGTTCTCCGCGTCCACGCTGATGTGCATCCGCTTGTCGCTGCCACGGTTGACCACGTAGTTGGTCAGGTGCTGGATGGCGTCCAAGGTTTCGCCGCGGCGGCCGATGATGGCGCCCATGCTGCCGCCGGAGAGCTTGACGGAGATGCCGCCATTATCCCGTGGGCCGATTTCCATGTCGGCTTCGACGCCCATCCGGTTTAGAAGGCCGGTAAGAAAGCTGCGGATGGCCGCGTAGTCGGCGTTCTCCTCCACGGGGGAGGCGGCAGCCGCGGGAGCGGCATCATCGGCGACAGCTTCCGCGGCCTGGGATACAGGCTCGTCGGCAGCTTCGTAGCTTATCCGCACCACGGCGGGGGAGGCGCCGATGCCCAGAAAGCCAGACTTGGCGCGCTCAACGATTTCAACAGACACGTCGTCACGATCCAGACCCAGCTCCGCCAGGGCGGCGGAGATGGCGTCTTCTTCCGTGCGGCCGGTCTTTTCCAATACTTTTATCATGCTGTTTCTCCTGTCACTTATTCGTCTGTCTCGTCCGCGGACAGAGCTTCGTCCTCCTCCGGATCCTCAAGGGCTTCGTCGGATTCTTCCGCCTCGTCCACGTCCTCCAGCATCTCGTCCAGCGTCTCTTCAGCGGCGTCCTCGGCGTCTTCCGCCAGAGTTTCCGCCCGGGAAAGGACTTCTTCGGCGGCGTCAACGGCCAGGACAGCGTCATCCTGCGCCGCCGCCACTTCAGCGGTCAGCTCGCTGACGTTCTCGTCCAGCGCCTCGGCTCCTTCGGAGGCCAGAGCGGCGGCCAGGGTGGCCGCTGCGGCGTTTTCAGGATTGCTGAAACGGTCCGGCACGTAGGCGCGGCCGCGGGCATAGCGGCGGTTCCCCACCTGCGAGGCGGGCTTTTCCGTCTCCTTGATGCCCAGACGCTCCCGCCGGGCGGCGCGTTCCGCCTTTTCCAGGGCGGCGCGGCGCTCTTCACGCTCCTGCTTTTCGCCGGCTTGGCGCTTTTTCTTGCTGGTGTTGGTGTTCAACTCGGTCCGGCCTTCGGCACGCAGACGCTCGGTCTCCTGCCGTTTTCTCTCCAGTTCCAGCTCCCGTGCGCTGCGCTTGGCCTGGCGCTCGGCGTCTTCCTGATCCAGCTGGCGCCGGAAAACCTTGGTGAGAATAAAGTCGCGGATCATGCCAAACACGCTGTTGGAAATCCAGTAAACACCCATGGCCGCCGGCATGATGAAGCAGATCCAGATGGACATCAACGGCATCAGGTAGTTCATGGTCTTCAGAGAATCCGCCGCCTGATCGTTACCGGCAGAGGGATTGCTGGCGCTGCTGACCTTCATGGACGCCCAGGAAAGCAGGGCGGAAATGAAGGGGATCATAAACAGACCCAGCGCGGGCAGCCACACGGAGCTGTCGCTCCAGTCGGTGCTCAGGAAGAAATTCCACTGAGGCTGGCGACCCAGGTTCAGACCTAGGAAGCTGAAGTCCAGATTCAACAGGCCATCCAGCTTGCCGGCCAGAGCGGTCTGGATCTCGTTCCAGTGCTGGTGTGCCAGATCCGCCAGGCTGATCTCAATGTAGCCGCTGGAGCGGCCGGTGGTGGCTACTTCGTAGCCCAGACCCGAGAAGTACTCCTGCAGGGTGGTGACCACCTCCATGGGAGCGAACATCATCCGGGTGATGGGCTGCCGGATCACGCTGTACAGCGCGATCAAAATGGGGAAGGGGATCAAAGACCAGAGACAGCCGGACATGGGGTTGACGCCCTCTTCCCGATAGAGTCTCTGCATCTCTGCGTTGAGCTTTTGCTGATTGCCTTCGTGGCGCCGCTGCAGCTCTGCGATCTTGGGCGCCAGACGGGAGGAGCGCATCATGCTCTTCTTGCTTTTGGCCATGAAGGGAGTCAGAACCAGGTTTACGGCCAGGGCAAAGAGAATGACGGCCACACCGTAGTTGCCGGTATGGTTATACAGCCATACCATGAGCCAGGCAAAGGGTTTCGTGATTGTTGCCCACATAGCGTTCTCCTCGATGATTGTTTGGTATGAGGCAGAGCCTCAGGGTGCCTTCACGGCACCGGGTCGTAGTAGCCGCGCTTCCCCTTGTAAAAAGGATGGCAGCAGCAGATGCGGCGCAGAGCCAGCCAGCCGCCCTTCAGGGCGCCGTGCTTTTCAATGGCCTGTATCGCATAGTGGGAGCAGGTAGGGCTAAAGCGGCAGCAGGGGGGACGGGCAGGGGAGATGTGCCTTTGGTACAGGCGGATACAGGCAAGCAGCAGCTGCTTCATTTCTCCGCCTCCTTCAACAAATCCAGCTCTCCGCAGGCGCGTAAAAATGCGGCCTCCATCTTGTGATAGTCTCCATCCACGCAGCGTCTGCGCGCTACGATGACCAGATCCCAGCCGCTTTTCAGCCGGGGACTGTTCAGCCGCACGATTTCCCGCAGCCTGCGCCGGATGCGGTTGCGCTGCACCGCGTGGCCCAGCTTGGTGGATACGGTATAGCCCAGGCGGTTGCACGGCCGGCCGTTGCGGCGGCAATAGACCGCCAGATACGCGTTGGCCGCACTCTTCCCCCGGGCGTAG
Source organism: Oscillospiraceae bacterium (assembly GCA_902783825.1). Lineage (GTDB taxonomy): Bacteria > Bacillota > Clostridia > Oscillospirales > Oscillospiraceae > Limivicinus. Next base: position 6,376 of record CACZSJ010000056.1, read on the forward strand.
AGCCGCCGGAAGTCGCTGTTCTTTTTTAGGGTATTCCTTGCGTTCAAGCGCCGCCTCCAACCTTGCGGAACAAGCACCTAAAGGGCGGATCTCTCCGCCCTAAAAAACGATTGTTCTTCTTGTCCTGCTCACGGGGTACAATCAGTAGCTGAGCTTGGCTCTGCCCTTCGCTCTGCGGCGGGCAAGGACCTTGCGCCCGTTGGCGGTTCTCATTCTCTTGCGAAAAC
>CACZSJ010000057.1 GCA_902783825.1 Oscillospiraceae bacterium
CGCCATCGAGAACGGCCTCCGCTTCGCTATCCGTGAAGGCGGCCGTACCGTCGGCTCCGGTGTTGTTATCGGCATCAACGAGTAATTTCCAAGCACGCAAAAGGTCGTGATCCATTGGGTCACGACCTTTTTTTGCCTGAAAATCCAGGGAAATCCGGATTGTGTATAATTTCTTAATTCTGAAAATCTTCTTGTCATGTCCTGGTGATTATGGTAAAATACCTGCTGTATGTAGAGTGCATAAGTGCGCTCTTGGAAAAAAGACTGCGAAGGTGTACCTGTGATTAAGAAAAAGAATACAACAGAAGAAATGGATAAAAGCCCGGAGACGCTGGAGAAAGAGCGCAAGCGCCATAAGAGCCGGCGTAAACTCCGAGCCATCAACCGTGTGATCGACCGGATCTTCGGTTTCATACTGGCTACGGTGATCGTGGCGGGACTTGCGGCATTGGGTCTGTGGTTTGTGCTGATGAAGGGCCCGTCCACCACCCTGCGTGATACCTGGGCTATGACCATGCTGGAGACCAGGCGCTTCACCTGGACGCCGAACATTTTCCTGACGGTGGATGAGGTTTCCGAGATCCGCTCTCGCACCCGCCGCCATGTCTCCGAAGAGTTCGATGCTTCTTTGGTGACCATTTCCACCCCTTCCGTGGATGAAGATGGCGCGCCCAAGCCGGATGCCTATGGCCTGTTGGACGAGGACGGCGACGGGATCGTGCTGCAGAACATCAAAGGCAACGGCTTCGTCGGCTATCTGATTACAATTCTGGATCCCCACCGGGTATTCGTAGGCATGCCAGACAGCTACGGCGGCGCCGGCATGATACTGGATGATATGGTGGCCAAATATGATGCCCTGGGCGGTATCAACGCCGGCGGATTTGTGGACGAGGGCGGCGGCGGCAGCGGCGGCCTTCCCGATGGCCTGACCATCATTGATGGGCATTACTGGAACGAAGGCTACGGCGGAGATAGCTTTGTGGGCTTTGACGACAAGGGAATTCTCCACGTGGGTTATTACAGTGCCAGTGACGCGGCGGCTCTGAATATTGTCAACGGCGTCAGCTTTTACCCGATCCTGATCATCAACGGGAAAATCGTGGATGAGGAACTGCTGGTCAGTGGTGTCAATCCCCGAACGGCCATCGGCCAGCGGGCGGATGGCGCGGTGTTGATGCTGTGCATCGATGGCCGGCAGGTACATAGTATCGGCGGAACCTATTTGGATGCAGCCCAGGTGCTGTTGGACCATGGCGCAATCAACGCCTGCAATCTGGACGGCGGCTCCTCCTCGGTCATGTATTTAAACGGAGGCTATGTGAACAGCCCCTCCTCTGCCAGCGGAATGTCCCGCTATCTGCCCAATGCCTTCCTGTTCAAGTGATTGTGAGGTCTGAAGAATGGCAAGAAAGAAAAAACGTGGCGCGCTGGTTTATACACTGCTGCTGACGGTGTATACCCTGGCGCTGGTTGTGGCCGCCTGCTATGGGCTTACCTTGGTTTGGAACTATGCGGAAGCCTACGAGAAGGCGCGCCCCGACAACACCATGAACGCATATATGGACAACCTCAGACGGAATCTCTGGAACGATAGTGTGGAGCAGACCATTGAATCCATGCCCCATGAGGTTCAGTCTACGGAGGAATGCAAGGAGATCGTGAAGGTTATGCTGAGCGATGAGCTGAGCTATACCCGTCTGCCTGGCGGCGCAAACGGTGAGACGGAGGTTTCCTACGATCTGCTCTGCGGGGGCAAGCGTTTTGGCAAGGTTAGTCTGATTCGGGATCCCTCGGTGAAGGCAAAGAAATCCTCCATCAACATCCCTCTTTTAGGGGACGTGCTCTCCGAGCAGGCCGCCTGGATTGTGGAGCATGAGGAATTTGATTTTAACGGCCTGTACTCCACCGTGAAAGTAACCGTTCCGGAGACCTATGGCGTGAGCCTCAACGGCGTCAAGCTGGGGGAGGAGTACATCGTAGAGAGAGACATTCCCTATGATGTATTGAAGGACTATTATGACCAATATCCCAACCTGCCCAGAAAGGTCACGTACCAGTATGACAACGCGTTTGGAGAACTGACGCCTGTGGTGCTGGACGAGAGCGGCAAGGAAGCTGTGATTGATGCCAGCAAGGATGATTCCCAGTATATTCAGCCGGTGGACGAGGCGATCCTTGGCCGACTGACAGAATTTGCGATTCCCTTTGCGGATGCGTATCTGGCCTACAGCGCCGGCGTATCGGATCCCATGTACGCATACAGCAAGGTGGCGCCGTTCATCGAGCTGGGCGGCGATCTGGATCTGCGTCTGAAACAGGCAATGGATGGAATGGGCAACTGGGGACATACCACCTCGTACCGCTTTGACTCGGGCAGCCTGAATCGGGCTACCGACGTAGGGGAGGGTCTCTACATCCTGGAAATCAGCGCCGTGACGACGACCACCTTCCCCAACCACGGAGTGGACGGCGTGGTCACCGACAACAACGGCCTAACGGTCATCGTCCACGACACAGCGGGCGAAATTCGCGCTGTGGCGGTGACGCGCTATGATGCGGATGAGGCGTAAGAAATGGAGCAGGCGAACACTTGTTTGAACCGCGTGGCCGTGGTTCTGCCATCTCTGGATCCAGACGAAAAGTTTGAGAAGGTTGTAGACGATCTGGTGGAGCGTGGCTTTGCGCACATTGTGATTGTAGACGACGGCAGCGACGAGGCCAATCAGCGATACTTTGCGCAGGCGGAAGCGTATCCCCAGTGCACGGTGCTGCATCATGAGGTCAACCGGGGAAAGGGCCGCGCTCTGAAAACGGCCTTTGCCCATGTGCTGCGCAACATGCCGGAGCTTGGCGGCGTGATCACCATCGACGGCGACGGGCAGCATCTTCTGGCGGACATCGTCGCCTGCGGCGAGCGGATGCTGACAGAGGGCGACAAGGTGGTTTTGGGCTGTCGGAATTTTGATATGCCCGGGATCCCGCCCCGCAGCGTAGCCGGGAACAAGCTGACCTCCCGGCTGTTTCGGATTATGTATGGGATCCGACTGTCTGACACGCAGACTGGCTTACGTGCGATTCCTCTGGCGTATCTGCCTTTCTTCGGCGACGTTGAGGGAGAGCGTTTTGAGTATGAGACCAACATGCTGCTGCAGATGAAGCACAGGGGCGTCGGGTTTGTGGAGCAGACCATTGAGACCGTGTACGATCCGGAGGATTACAGCTCACATTACAATGCGTGGAAGGACTCTTGGCGGATTTTCAAAATCATGCTGAAAGGCAAGTTCCGGCGGGGTTAAGGATGAAAAAATGTAGACAGCCCTTGTTATACACGGTCAGCGCTGTGGCTTCCTGGGCGCTGGACACAGGCCTGTTTTATTTGCTGCGCCTGTTTTTCGGCCCGGCGCTGGGCGGCCTTGCGGAGACGGTGTGCAATGTGGGAGCCCGCGCGGTATCGTCCTTCTTTAACTTTAACCTGAACAACCACATGGTGTTCCAAAACAAAGGCGGCTATGGCAAGGCCATGCTGCGGTATTACTGTCTGGCGATTCCGCAGTTGGCGGCTTCAACGCTGCTGTTGACGCTGTTTGTGTACCTGTTTTCCGTTAGCTCGGCCCAGGGCTCCACGCTGGTGAAAATTGTGGTGGACGGATGCCTCTTTGTGGCCAGCTTCTTTATCCAGAAGTTCTGGGTGTTTCCCCAGCGGGAAGAAAATAAATAAAAAAGGTTCTGTCTATATGGACAGAACCTTTTTAGCTTTGCAATAGTAAAAAGCCCGGAATCGGACGGATCTCCACCTGTTGGCAGGCACTGGATTTTTCTCCATCCAAAGACCAGCACAGCTCCGGCGGATTCTCCGCCAGGATTTCCCGCCCCCGGGTCAGCACAATAAAAGGACTGCTGTAATCCTGGGAAAAAAGCCCGCGGACAATGGATTCTAAATCCATCAGCGTTTTGGGAGATTTGACCAGCAGCACCTCGAATAAGCCGTCGCAGGGGTCTACCAGCTTGGCTGGCAGCTCCAGCGTCCCAGCAAGCGAGGTGGAATTGCAGACTGCGCCGAAAATATAATCGTCCTCGTAGATAGCTCCGTCAATGGACAGCTTGACGTGCTGGGGCTTAATCTTGGACAGGTCCTTGATCCCGTCCAAAACATAAGCAGTATGGCCAAGGACGTTTTTCAGGTTTTGGTCGGTGGTGTAAGAGAGCCAGGAGAAAGCGCCGAAAGCAGCCACATAGGAAAAATACTGCTCCCCGAACTGGCCGATATCGTAGCGTCTGCATTTGCCGTTGGCGGCCTGCCGGGCAGCGGTGAGAATGTCCGTGGACAGAGAACGGGAGAGGGCAAAGTCATTGGTGCTGCCGCAGGGGATATAGGAGAGAGGGGTGGAAATACCGGCGCTGGCAAGGCCCGTGACGGCCTCATTGACCGTACCGTCTCCGCCCGCGCAGCAGATCAGATCAAATTCACCGCCCAGATTCCGAGCAAAGTCTGTGGCTTCTCCCCGGCGCGCCGTTACCATCGTAGTAACCAGGTATCCTGCATCCATGAAAATCCGGATGATCTGTGGAATGTATCGCAGAATGGCTTTTTTCCCGGATACCGGATTGATGATCAGCAGGAGATGTTTCTCCGGTTTCGCTTGTGTATCCATAGAAGCTCCTTATGCTCAGCCGCCGATCCCGGCGATATATAAACAAAGGTAAACGGTAGGGATGGAGAACAAAAGGCTGTCCGCCCGATCAAACATACCGCCATGACCAGGGATCAAATCACTGAAATCCTTGATGCCGATCATGCGCTTGACCAGCGATGCTGCCAGATCTCCCACCTGCCCCAGGGTAGAGGACAACAAGGCTGTGATCAGCATGACACCCATAGGAATCCGGGGGAAGACTGGCAACAGATACAAAATGAAGCCGGCAGCCAGGGATGCGAGGGCGCCGCACACGAAGCCTTCCACGGTTTTGTTGGGGCTGACAAGGGGAGCCAGCTTGTGCCGACCGAAGCGCATTCCGCCAAAAAGGGCAAAGCTGTCACAAACCCAGGTGGCGATGGCGGCAATGACCAGGGAAGGCAGCCAGCGGGGGCTGACGCTGATGGCCATCAGCAGGCCGTAGAGAAAACAGGGATAGCATAGCCCGGCCAGGGTATACATGGCGCCGCTGCCGGAAACCTTCTTGTGGAGGATGCCGGAGAAGAGAGCCAGATAAATACCGCCGGCCATGCAGGCAATGTAGGAAATCACGCCGGTATGAAATAGGGTCAGCATCGCCTGGACGGCAATATACACATACATGACCCAAGCGCAGCAGTAGACCTGCAGCTTTTCCAAGCCGCGGCTCAGCTCGTAGGCACAAAGAATTCCGGCCACGGCAAAAAACAGCACCCTGGTCACGTAAGATAAAAACACACAAATCAACGTGATCCCGATCAAAATCACGGCGGAAAGCACTCGTTTTTTCAAGCAAATGCCCCTCTCTCTTTCGGCCTTAGCCGGGATCTGGCGGATCCCGTATTTAAGATAACATATTTTTCCGAAAGGCTCAATATGCAGGGGCGAAATTTGTCGTCTTATTCTGACTTTTGACCCTTGTGGAGATCGGTAAATCTCACGTTTTGGATATTGTGCCCGGAATCAAGCTGTGTTATGATGAACAAAAGCCATAAGAGGAGTGGAGTTTGTGTATACAGAGAATAAGATTTGGCTTGCCCGCGCGGAGGGGGATCTCTATTTGCTGCCGGCCATGGCAAATCGGCATGGCCTGATTGCCGGGGCTACCGGAACCGGAAAAACAGTGACCATGAAGGTGTTGGCAGAATCGTTTTCGGATATGGGTGTGCCGGTGTTTCTTTCCGACGTGAAAGGCGATTTGAGCGGCATGTGCCTGCCCGGGGAAGAGGGCCCTGCGCTGCGGCAGCGGCTGGCGGCGCTGGAGCTGGGAGAGTACCCGCTGCAGGCTTACCCCACGCGCTTTTGGGATATTTTTGGGGAACGGGGCCACCCGGTTCGGGTCACCGTATCGGAGATGGGGCCGATGCTGCTTGGCCGTCTGTTGGGGCTGAGCGAAGTGCAAACGGGTGTGCTGAGCATTGTCTTTCGCGTGGCGGACGATCATGGTCTGCTCCTGCTGGACCTGAAGGATTTGCGTGCCATGCTCCAGTATGTGGGGGAGAACCGGGCGGAGTTTACCACCTTGTACGGCAACGTCTCCACGGCCAGTGTGGGCGCCATTCAGCGGGCCCTTCTGCGCTTTGAAGAAGAAGGCGGCGAGCAGGTCTTCGGAGAGCCGGAGCTGGATTTCCGAGATTGGATGCGGGTTGGCCCGGGTGGGCGCGGCGTTATCAATGTGCTGAACAGCCAGCGGCTGATCCAGAGTCCTACCGTATATGCCACGTTCCTGTTGTGGATGATGACGGAGCTGTTTGAAAAGCTGCCCGAGGTGGGCGATCTGGAAGTCCCCAGGATGATTTTCTTCTTTGATGAGGCGCACTTGCTCTTTTCGGACGCGCCGAAAGCGTTGGTCCAGAAAATTGTGCAAGTGGTCAAGCTGATCCGCTCCAAGGGTGTGGGGGTCTACTTTGTCACCCAGAGCGCCACAGATATCCCCGACGAGGTGCTGGCGCAGCTTTCCAATCGGGTCCAGCATGCGCTGCGCGCCTATACGCCGGCCGAACAAAAGACCGTCCGCGCCGCGGCCAGAGCTTTTCGGGCCAATCCGTCTTTCTCCACGGAAGACGCCATTACCACCTTGGGTGTGGGGGAGGCGTTGATCAGCTTTCTGGATGAGCAGGGTATTCCCACCGTGGTCGAGCGTGCATGGATCTTGCCGCCGCAGAGTCTGATGGGGGCGGCGCCGGAGTTGGAGCTGTGCAGCCGCATTGAGCAGGACGAACTGGAAGATAAGTACCGTACCACCGTGGACCGGGAATCTGCCTATGAAGTGCTGGTGCGCGCCAATGCGGAGCTGGCCAAGCAGCGCCAGCAGGAGAAGGAAGAGGCGGCAGAGGAAAAGCAGAGGCAGAAGGAGGAAGCTGCCGCCGCGAAAGCGGCGGAGCGGGCCGCCATGCAGGAGGCAAAGGCTGCGGCCAGAGAAGCGGAGAAAAAGAAAAAAATGGCCCAACAGGCGGCCAATCGAGCGGCCAGCTCTGTGGTTAGCTCGGTGAGCCACAATGTAGTCAACTCTCTCACCGGCGGCAAAACCACCAGCGCCAGCACCATTGCCAAGCGCGCTGCTACCAGCGCTCTCAGCTCCGTGATGCGCTCCGGTACCAGCTCCATTATCCGTGGCATTTTCGGCAGCATGAAATAAATGATGACGGCAATACGCCCGGGTCTTTTGACCCGGGCGTATTGCTTATGCCGGCTCATAGGAACGACTGATCTCCTTGCCGTCGGCGTCGTATTCAATATCCTCCATCAGGGCAGGATCTACGCGGCTGCGCTTTTTGACCACCATGCCCTGCCCCTGATTGTTGAAAACCCAAATTTTATGGGTGGGGAAATCCGGGTCCTGCTTGTTGAAGGCGCCAGATTCATTCAGACGGCAGAATTTTGCGCGACCCTCCGGGGTGTCCAACAGATCCCCGGGGCCGGTATAGTACAACTCGTCCTGCGCGGCTTTTTTCTTGAACGCCTCCCAGTCCTCGTTTTCCACTTGCATCACGTCGTTTGGCTGTATCAAAGCAATCCCTCACTTTCCCTGCTGCCTGCACCAGGTGTTCATCACAAATTTCATAGGCAGGTGCTTAACCAGCGCGGCCTGCAGCTGCTCCGGCAGACCCAGAATCGAGACGTCACGCCCCTTGCGCATGTCCCGCAGGGCCTTTTCAATGACCTGTTCCGGGGGATAGAAGCGGTTGTAGTAGCGAATGGTGTCGTCGTGGACGGCATGATCAAAGAACTCCGTACGGATCCAGCCGGGACACACGGCCATAACGCGCACACCGCGGCCCTTCAGCTCCCGACCCAGAGCCCGGGAAAAGCTGAGCACATAGGCTTTGGACGCCCCGTATACGTTGATATAGGGGACTGGCTGCCAGGAGGACATGGAACCCAGGTTAAAAATCCGGCTGCCTCGGCCCAAATAGGGGAGACTGCAATAGCACATGCCGGTGAGTCCGCGCGCGTTGAGGTCGATGATGTCCAGCTGACGATCCAGCTCCATCTCGGAGAAGGTGCCAAAGAGCCCAAAACCAGAGGCGTTAACCAGAACGGCGATCTCCGGCTGCTTCTCCTCTAAAAGCTGCCGATAGATCTCCAGGCTTTCCCGCTTCTGCAAATCCAGCACCAAAGGACGTACGGGATTGCGGCATTTTTCTTTCAGTTCCTCAAGACGATGCTCTCGACGGGCGATGACCCAGAGCTCATCAAACTCTTCTTCCCGATCCAGCGCGTAGACGAATTCTCGCCCCATGCCGGAGGACGCGCCGGTAATCACTGCAATTTTCATGCTCTGCCTTATCCTTTCCACCGATGCCTCGGGTTAAGCAAAGGACTCAATCCCCAAAGCTGATACCAATGCTGCGGGCAACCTGAATCATGGGATGGTCAACCGGCAAGAATTTGGTTTTGCTGGCGGCTTCCTCCAGGGGGATGGAGGTGATGGCGCCGTTTTGAACGGCTACCATGCGCCCGTATTCCCGATTGATAATCAGTTCAGCCGCAGCGGTGCCAAACTGGGTAGCCAAGGCACGGTCGTAGGGGCAGGGGGGACCGCCCCGCTGATAATGCCCCGGAACGGTAACGCGGGCTTCCATGCCCGTGATCTTCTCCAGTTGAGCGGCAATGGCATAGGATACGGTGGGGTAGAGGGTGCTTTCCTTTTTTCTTCGGCTTTCTTCCTCATCCAGAACCGTTTCATCCTTCGCAACGGCGCCCTCGGCACAGGCCACGATGGAAAAACCGCGTCCCTTGCGGCGTCGGTTTTCGATCAGCTCAGCGACCTTGTGGATGTCGTAGGGGATTTCTGGGATGAGAATCACGTCCGCCCCACTGGAAACACCTGCGCTCAGGGTCAGCCAGCCCGCATCGCGGCCCATCAGTTCCACCACAAAAATGCGCCCATGGGAGCTGGCGGTGGAGTGGATGTAGTCGATCACGTTGGTGGCAATGTCCACCGCACTCTGGAATCCGAAGGTGGTATCCGTGCCGAAGATGTCGTTGTCGATGGTCTTAGGCAGGGTAATCACGTTCATGCCGTGGTCGGCGATGAGCTTGGCGCTCTTCTGGGTGCCGTTGCCGCCCATGATCACCAAGCAGTCCAGATTCAAGCGGTTATAGGTCTGCAGCATGTCGGGGAGAAGGCTGTTCCCGTTTTCATCCACAATATCCTTGCCCGGAATATAGCGCTGCCGGGACGTGCCCAGAATGGTACCGCCCTGGGTGAGGATTCCGGAAAAATCACGGGGCTCCATAAATTTATAATCGCCCTCGATGAGCCCCCGGTACCCGTCGTACATCCCATAGATTTCCACATTATCCAGCTTTTCAAACAGGGTTTTGCCGATGCCGCGTATAGCGGCGTTCAGCCCCTGGCAGTCGCCGCCGCTGGTTACCAGGGCAACGCGTGTCATTCGTTTCATGGGGAACCTCCCGTGTTCA
>CACZSJ010000058.1 GCA_902783825.1 Oscillospiraceae bacterium
ATTGTGCCATAAGCTTTCCTTTCTTGCAGCGTGCTCCTTAATCCTCATCCTCCGGCTCGGCGTTGAGTTCATCCTGGCGCTTTTTTGTAGCCCGTGCAGCGAGGCGCATACCGGGATAGCCCAGGCCAAAGCAGAACGCTCCCATGATCGCGGCGGAAGCAAGCGAGACAACCAGATTTTGATAGCGAACATAGCTAAAAACAAACAGGAAAATTGCTGCACAGAGTGCCGCAACCAGAGATGTAAGCAGGCAAGTCTTGCGGCTCATGTCCAGTCTCCGATCCCAAATCCCGGCGCGCATGCAGGAAATACCAAGGTAAAGCGCAAGACCCATGAACAGGATCCATTCGCCGCTGATCACACGCAAATCCTTTATCACCACGGATTCCACAATCAAAGTGAGCAGCAGCCCCCAAAAGGCCAGCCAGCAGCCCCGGCTTTCGATTCTCAGCAGCTTGAGCTCCTGCTGTTCATCCAGATTATTCTTCCCCAGTTTCATTTTCTTCGTCCTCCCAGAAAAGATCATTCAATGTGACTCCCAGCGCCTTGCAGATGGCGACGCACAGCTTGATGGAGGGATTGAACTCCCCGGATTCGATCAAGCCGATCGTCTGTCTTGTCACGCCGGCGCGTTTCGCCAGCTCCGTCTGAGAGATGTTCAGTTCAATGCGTCTGAATTTCATTTTCAAGTTTCTCACGAACTTTCCTCCTTGCAATGCAAATTATATATTACATCCACCGGGTTGTCAAGTATATTTTGCATTTATTTTTTATAAATTGCTTTTATCCGGTATGTACGGCCGCCTCTACCTTCAATGTAAGGGGAAAGCAACTTTTTTCCCTAAGCCGGTCACCCCCTGAGCCGCATTCAGTCGCCGACAGGGGCTAAGGCCGTGCGTTTATGATGAAACGCACGGCCTTAGTCCAGATCTCTCTTGCGAACCATACGCGCAGATAATCCTGCCCTGCATCTACGATCCTGGCCACAAAATTCGATTGTTAGCTTTGGCGGAACAGAATGAATCTTGCGCCTTCTTCCTCCCCGGCTTTTTCCCCGATTTGCGCTATCAAATCAAATAAGTTTAGCATTACAGGACTTCCAGCAGTAATCACGTCATAAAAAAGGTGAGTAAGATGCTCTTACTCACCCATCCCGCCGTGAGGGGATCAATCCGACACGATATTGATCGGCTTGCCCTCAAAGAAGCCCCTGATATTGTCCGCCGCTATGCTAACCAGCCGCTGGCGAGTCTCCATGCCTTTCCAACCCATATGCGGCGTCATGATCACATTGTCCATCGTGTACAGGGGATTGTCGTCCTCGGGAGGCTCGATCTCCTGTACATCAAGGCCGGCGCCGGCGATCTGGCCGTTCTGCAGCGCCCGGATCAGCGCAGGTTCGTCTACAAGGGCGCCTCTTGCCGCGTTGATCAGGAAAGCGGTCGGCTTCATCATGGCAAGCGTCTCTTCGTTGATGATATGCCGGGTCTGCGGAGTCAGCGGGCAATGCAGCGTTACGAAATCGCTCTCCCTGAACAGCTCTTCCAAAGACACAAAGGTCATGTTCTCCTCGTTCTGGCGCTGCCTTCTGGCGTAGCACAGAACTCTCATATCCATGGCTTGCGCGATTCGAATGACTTCACGACCGATGTTTCCTACGCCAACCACACCGATCGTCTTGCCGTTGAGTTCCACGTGAGGAACCTTCAAACGCTCCGTGAAGTTGCTCCGATCCCCCGCTGCGAGCATTTTGATCTGGGTCTGCATCGTAGACGCCAGGTTCAGCATCAGCATGATGGCGGTATGCGCCACCCTGTGTGAGCTGTACGCGGGAACGTTGCACACCTTGATGCCCCGCTCGGCTGCGGCGTCCAAGGCAATATTGTTGTAGCCCGTGCCCGCCTCGCAGATCAGTTTCACGCTGTCCGGGAACTGTCTGATCATTTCAGCCGACACCGGCAGCTCTTTGGTTACTACGACGCATGCCCCCTGAATTCTGTCGAGGATCTCCTCCTGCGCACTGTCAGCATAAACTGTCACATCAGGAGACAGCACAGAAAAATCCAGCTTTCCGTCAAAGTCCATTTTTTCCGCATTCAGCACCACTACTTTACGGTTATTCATTTTTGAACCTCCTAATGTCGTCGTATTTGTTCACGTACGTTGTTCTATTCTGTTTTCTGCCCGGAGTGCATATTGTCTGTGTGCTCCGGCAGGATGTCAAGCTGCTCATTGGGACAGGAAAACCATACCATTTTTTACCGGGAAAGTCAACAACGCGGGGCCATTGTCCCGGGCTGCGAAAACAGCTGCGTGACAGCGGTTTTCATCACGGCCGACAGCCGGAAACGCCAGCCTCCAAATATCGATTCCTCCCCTTGTTTACCAATCCTCATCCAGCGGCACAGACATGTCCTTGGTAACATCTACTTATTTATCATATCACAAAAAGCTAAGCACGGCAATTCCATCAAATTGCCGTGCTTTTTTGGCAAAAGCCCTCTATTGCAACAAAATCGTGATCCTCGTTGCGTTCTGTTTCCATCGTATTCGCCCAATGTGGACCCGCCTACGTTTCCTGGCCGGCAAACTGGGTCATGTACAGGCGATAGTAATCACCCTTCTCCTGGAGAAGGCCTTCATGCGTGCCTCTCTCAATGATGTGCCCCTGCTCCATGACTACGATCTCGTCAGCGTCGCGGATGGTGGAGAGGCGGTGGGCGATGATGAGGCTGGTTCGGTTCTTCATCAACTCCACCATGGCGTTTTGGATCTGCTTTTCCGTGCGGGTATCCACACTGGAGGTGGCCTCGTCCAAAATCAGAATCTTCGGATAGCTGAGGAAAGCCCGCCCAATGGTCAGAAGCTGCCGCTGCCCCTGGGAGAGATTCGCGCCCGCAGCGGTCAGCACCGTATCATAGCCGTCGGGCAGCGCGGCTACCACTTTGTCGCAGTTGGCGCTCTCGGCAGCCTCGATCATTTTCTTGTCGGAGATGGAGTGGTCGGCATATTTGAGATTGTTGCGCACCGTGTCGGTGAACAAAACACTGTCCTGCAGAACGATGCCTACCGCGTCGCGCAGCACATCGCAGGAGATGTCCTGGATATCCACCCCATCGACCGTAATGGAACCGCTGTCCAGATCATAAAAGCGCATAAGCAAATTGACGATGGTGGTTTTACCGGAGCCGGTGGATCCAACCAGCGCTATTTTTTTACCCGCCTCGACCTTCAGGTTGAAGTCGTATATCACCTGCTTGCCGGGGACATAGCTGAAATTCACATGCTTAAACTCGATGATGCCCTCGTGAATGGGCAGCTCACTCTCGCCGCTCTTATCCTCACTTTCAGCGTCAAGGATGGAGAAAATGCGCTCCGCCCCGGCGACGGCGGTCTGAATCTGGCCGTAGAGCTGGGCAAGCTCGTTGATCGGGCGGCTGAACTGCTTGGAGTAGATGATAAAGGCAGAGATTACGCCCACCGAAATCATTCCCCTGAGGGCAAACCACGCACCGAAGGCTGCTACGATCACGAAGGAGAAGTTGTTGATCATGTTCATAAGCGGCCCCATAGCGTTGCCGATTACATCGGCAATGATTCCGGTTTTGGTCAGTGCGTCGCTGGTCTCGGCAAAGTCCCGGATTGTATCCTCCTGGAGGTTATAGGCCGTGACGGTTTTCGCGGCGCTGACCTTCTCCTCCACAATGCCGTTGAGCTGGCCCAGCAGCACCTGCCGCTTGAGGTAATAGCGCCGCATGAGCGCGGATATCACCCGCGTCACGAGAACCGAAAGCAGCACGGTCATGCAGGTCAACAGCGTAAGCGGGACGCTGTAGCTGAACATCATGGCCGCTGTGCCGATGAGCATCAGCACACCGGAAAACAGGGAGGAAAGCGAAGAACTGATGACGTTGGAGACATTTTCGGCGTCGTTGGTCATACGGCTCATGAGGTCTCCGTGCGAGTGATTGTCCAAATAAGGGATGGGAAGCGAAATGACCTTGCCGAAAAGCTCCGAGCGCAGGCGATAAATCACCCGCTGCCCGAGCCGGGCGGACAGGAATCCCTGTAGAAGCGAGGCGATGCCGTTCAGGACGTACACGCAGAGCATCATGCCGAGAAGCGGCGGGATAGCCTGAAAGTCCCTTGATACAAGATCATCGATCGCGCTGCTCTGCAGGCGCGGCGCAATAACGCCGGCCGCGACGCCAAGCACGACGCTGAGCGCGAGGTAAACCACATAATTCAGATCCGGGTGAAAGTAACCCAGCAGACGGCGAAGGGTTTGCCGCCCGGCTTTGGGCTTTTCCGTA